>JAUQXG010000371.1 GCA_030834765.1 Lutispora sp. | reverse complement strand
TCAAAGAACGGATCAAACTATCAAAAGAGAATCGATAATATAAGATATAAGTCCTCCATGGAATTTATAGATATATTAAAACAATATGTGGGCTACCTTGAAAAAATGGACATAAAATTTACTGATATCATTTTCAGAGGCAATCTAGTAATATCCTCTAAGGATTTACAAGAACTGTTTTTAAAGATTTATACTCAGCTTCCATTGAAAAGAAGACTTCAAAGGATAAGAGAAAGAATTTTGTCCCTTTTAGAACCTTATGAAAAACATCGGATAGAAGAAGTTGCTAGCGAACTTAGGGATTCTGGTTCTTATATAGATAAGTTAGAAATTATGGAGCGCAGTACAGCTATTGTAAAGCATGAAGTGAAGGATATATATGATGAAATCAATAGAGTGACAAAGTTTGATTTAGTGGATATTTATAAAAAGCTTTTTGAGAAGTTAGAGCTTTTTTATAGAAGTTCAGATACTGAATACTGTGAGAAGAAAATTGATGCAATCAAAGTCTATACTTTAGAAAACCTAAAGGCTCGAAAACTTAATTATGAGGATCAGCCGCCGCTCCTATATCTAAAAGGTGCGCTGGGAGACCTTCCAAAAACCTCAGAAATCAAATATGTTATTATTGATGAAGCCCAGGACTATACACCGCTACAGTATGAAATTTTTTATCAGCTTTTTAACCATGCAAATATGACCATATTGGGTGATCTGAATCAATCCATCAATCCATTTATGAACGTAGGAGATTATAATAATATCTCTCATGTATTTCCGAAAAATAATACTTGTATAATAAATTTAACCAAAAGCTACAGATCCACAATGGAAATTACAAAGTTTTCAAGAGAACTACTTAATAAGGAGATTGTTGATGAATGTGTAGAAAGAAGTGGAGATAAGCCTTTGCTCCTTGGTTTTTCAGATGAAGAAGCTATAAAAGAAAAACTTCTTATGGATATAAAAATATATAAAGATAAAGGATACAAATCCATTGGAATAATAACTAAGACTGTGAAGCAAGCAGAAGAGGTATATAGTTTCTTAAAAGACAAGGTTCATGTCAAAGCAATAATGAAGGATGATGATGAATATGTAAGTGATACCTTGGTAATCCCAGCTTATCTTGCTAAGGGGTTAGAATTTGATGTGGTGCTTATTTATAATGCAGGAAATGAAAATTACTGCTGCGAGGAGGAAAGGCTGCTGCTTTATACTGCTTGTACAAGAGCGCTTCATGTTTTATGTATATATTACTCAGGCAAGTGTACACCATTGCTGAAAGGAAGTTGCTAAACCCAGGTCAGTAAAATAAAAAATAAATTGGCAATGCCTCTATGATAATCACAATCTATTATTAAGATAAAAAAATCTGGCAGCTCTCCTCTATAACGGAAGCTGCCAGACATATATGTTGCTGACTTATAGATGCTTTATAAAGTGTCTAATGGTTATGTTTGAAAACTTTAACCTTTGAAAAATCAGCTTTATTGAATTGGTATACGCAAAGGGAAAAGAAAATAGTACATATTGTTAGAATTATTAATAAACCTATATTAGGGGTTATGATAAAACCATTTATATCAAAAGCAACGCCTGCTTTAACAAGTTCAGATACAGATTGTGTTTCCATGTGCAAGGTAATATACCTGAATATTGATGTAGTATAAGTTAATGGATTCATATATACAATGGGGCGCAGAAAACTTGGCATTAAAGTTGTTGGGATATAAGCACCTGATAAAAAGGTCAGGGGCATAACGATTACCGATATCATGACCTGGAAGGTGGTAGAGCTTTTTGCTAAGGTTGCGAAATACAATCCCATGGAGCCAAAGGTTATTCCTACAAGTATCATAACTCCAATCATTTTAATCAGATGTAGAAAATCTATATGAAGCCCCATAAATAATCCCATTATTATAATGATCAAGCCTTGGATTACTGCCAAGATTGATGATGACAGTATTTGTCCAATAGATATCTGCCAGCGTGCTATTGGAGAAACGATTATTTCCTTCATAAACCCACTGGAAATATCATCTATGGTGCTCATGGAATTATTCAGGGCAGATTGAAAAACAGTCATGATAATGATACCTGAAATCAGATAGTTCATTGGCTGTTCAAAGCCAGCTGTTGTTGATTTCATTACAAAGGAAAAAATAAATAAGAAGCAAACTGACATGAATATGGTAAAGAAAAATCGCATTTTATCCCTTGTAAAATTAGTTAGATTTCTTGTGATGATAGCTTTTATAGCGCGCATTAATTTCTAATCTCCTTTCCAGTTATAGATAAGAATACATCATTTAGTGTCCCTTTGCTTATTTCACAATTAGATATAGATGACTTGAATACAGAAATAATTTCCATTGTCTGGCCTATTTCTGTAGGGAGTATCACAAAGGATTCATTTTTCAACTTATATTTGATGGAATGCTTTGTTAAATATTGTGACAATGCTTCTGTTTCATCAGTTTTAATTTTTAATACTTCTGAAGTATATTGTTTCTTTAGGTTGGAAGGCGTATCAAAAGCTACTATATTTCCATGGTCTATAATTGCCACCTTGTCACACATTTCAGCCTCATCCATATAATGAGTAGTTAGAAAAACAGTAATGTTTTTTTCTTTTTGAAGCTTGTATATATAATCCCATATACTCGCTCTAGTTTGAGGATCGAGACCTGCTGTAGGCTCGTCTAAAAACAAAACTTTAGGGAAATGTACAAGTCCCCTAGCTATCTCAACTCGCCTTTTCATTCCTCCGGAAAGACTGTTAACAAAAGCCTTTCGCCATTCTTTAAGATCAACAAGGTTGAGAACAAAGTCGATTCTTTCTTTTATCTCATTTCTTGGTACATTATAAAATTCACAGTGAAGCTTTAAGTTTTCTTCAACGGTGAGTTTTCCATCCAGTGTAGATTCCTGAAACACGATTCCGATATCATGCCTTACCTTATCTTTATGTTCAGTTAAATCATTCCCGTTAATTTTTAGAACACCTTCTGTTTTATTGAGGATTGTACATAGGGTATTGATTGTAGTACTCTTTCCGGCACCATTGGGGCCGAGAAAGGCAAAAACGCTTCCTTTTTCT
>JAUQXG010000370.1 GCA_030834765.1 Lutispora sp. | reverse complement strand
TTCTAATTTGTCTAAATCTTCGATACCTACCCCCATATTTTTCGCAATAGCCATGGAAATACTAGATACTCGGTCGCAATGACCTCTGGTATATTTATCGCTAGCCTCTATTGCATTGGCAAGGGAATGAACTGTAGATAGATAGTTCTTTCTTATTTCTTCATTCATTTTCGTTAACTCTTCTACATTTTGATTTCTCTCATCAATAAGCTCCTTTAATGTATTTACCATCTTGTTAAATTGATTTCCTAGGACTCTAAACTCATCATGTGATCTAATATCGGTATGTTCATTTAGCTTTCCTTGAGAAATACTATGTATTACCCGCATGATATCCTCTAATGGTCTCGTGATAATCTTGGAAAGAAAAAAACCTATGACTAATGTAATCAAAATACTGGAAACAGCCACCTGTATGCCCCTATCTTTTATCGGGGCCAATACCTTTTCCATATTCAAGGGCATTATTCCTACTAGCTTCCACCCTGTTTCAGGAACAGTCAAGTAACTGATTATACTTTCCTTGCCACGATAATTAAATATTTCAATTCCTTTGTCTGAAGCAAGCTGCTTTGACAGCTCTTCATCTTGGCTAATGTTCTCTAGAAGCATTTTTTCATTGGGATGGGAGTATATCTCCCCATTGCTGCTTATGAGCATGAGATATCCTTCATCACCAAACCTATTATCCTTAATAATTTCAGAAAATCTGGATAGCTTTATATCCATACCAACTACCCCAGAAATGCCAGTCTCATTTTCTACTGCCTTTGCTACAGTAACAACTACCCCACCTGTTTCGCCTGCATCTAAATAAGGATCTGACCATACTATTTTTCCCTTATTTTTCACTGCATCTTTGTACCAGTCTCTTGTGCGGCAATCATAATCCTCAGGCATGGTAGTATCAAGAGGTGCTAAAAAAAGCGATCCATCCTCCTGAGAGCCTAGGTATATCCATGCAATATGCGGACTCCCCTTTATATATCCCATCCATTGATGAAAAATTTCTTCGAAGTGGCTAGGTATGGTCGTTACCATCTTGGGCTGACCAGGCTTATTTTTATAGCTTTCGATCTCTTCAGACGATGCCCAATAGTCTACTACATGCTCCATGTCGTCCATAAATTTACTTAAAAAATATTCATTTACATTTTGCAGGTTTTCAAAACTACTTTGCTTTACCTCATTTATCACTATTGTCTTTGCATTTTCATATGTAAGTATTCCGATAGACGTAATGGATATGATTATGACAACTAGCATTATCAATGTAATCTTATTTCGGATACTTATTCTCATTCTTGTTTCTCCCATTAATGCATATTTTGTCGTTATATAGTAAGTTTAAACACTTTCTGTAGGAAATTCAATAAGTTTTTGTAATATTCAAAAACAAAACAGCCATAATCTTTTATACGAAAATCCATTAAACTATAGATAATAAATGTTTAAAGATATTTGGAGGTAATATTTCTGGCATTGAATCTAAAATCGATATAGTTTTAGCTTTAAGCAGAGTAAGCTATAAAGATACTCCAAAGCAATTTGCCTATAGCGGATATACTTAGATATATTTAAAGAAGCAATTAGGATGAAAAACTCACCTTAATTGCTTCTTTTTTCGATACTGCACCTGCACATTTTGCTTTCTTCATCACTATGGAATTGCTTTAAATGGGATCTTGTTGCGAGCAGCTATACGCTGTACTGAACCACCAACTGGAGCTTTAATGGTTACTTTAGGACTTCCAGAAAACGAATTCCCGAAAAATATATTCTCGTATATGCGCATGTTCGGATTCTGAATCGTGACATCACTCATGTTTGTGTTGTTTTGGAATGCCATATTACCTATATATGTAACACTAGGCGGAAGAATTATCCCATTGAGTGCCCGGCAATCTACAAAGGCATAATGCCCTATGCTCTTTAACCCGTTTGCAAAGGTTGCCTTGGTTAGATTGTATGCATTGGCAAAAGCTAGTTTACCGATACTGGTTACGGTATCGGGGATATCAATTTGTGTTAGAGACCTACAGCCATAAAAAGTACTCTCTTCAATACTGGTTACCCCTTGTGGGATCTTCACGAATCTAAGGTTTGTGCAACTATAAAAAGTCCATTCTCCGATGTTCCTTACTTCGTTTGGAATATCCGCCTGTACTAGATTATAACAGCTCATAAATGCTGCATCGCCAATACTCACAACACTCTGGGGCATTATTACTGTTTGAAGAGTACTATTATTTGCAAAAGCACCTGGATAGATATGCTTTACACCGTCAGGAATGATAACATTGGCATCATTCCCCTTATATTTAAACAAAACCCCGTTACCACGAATATCAAATTCCTCAGACTGATTTCCAGACCATGGTTCTCTAAAAGAAACAAGGCTGGTATCTGATAAGCTTTTTGGAATGTTGACTTGGGTCAGATTGGAGCAATAGCCAAATGCATCTGCAGCGATACTCATAACCCCTTCTCCAATCGTAACCTTAGTCAATTTATCGCTGGATTGATGAAAAGCACCTCTCCGAACCTCCTTTACACTTCCCGGAATAGTAACGCTTTTCATATTTACGGTGGAGGAATGGTCATAAGAAAACGCATATTCACCAATTATCTTTACATTGTTGGGGATAACCACATTTTCACCATTGCCGTAATACCCATTATATTTATAAAGGATGCCATCCCCTAAAATTACAAATTCTTGTTTTTGTTTTTTCGTCCAATTTAAAGGCAACGAATCCCATGAGCCAATATAGGTGACTGTAGCTGGTATGTTCATATCGGTCAGCAAAGTGCATTCATTAAAGGCACCATCGCCTATTCTCTCAAGCCCATTGGGCAGACGAATGCTTTTTAACTTTGGACATGCAGCAAAGGCACCACCACCAATGCTTTTAAGATTTTTAGACAAAGTTACCTTTGTAAGGGACCGGCACAACGAAAACGCACCGTTCTCAATAACAGTCACACTGTCTGGCATAGTAACGCTTACAATATCTTTCAAAAAGAAGGTATCCTCCCCGATAACGGTGACTCCATCAGGAATGACAATTTTCGTTGCCTTTCCGGTATAACGAATCAGCACACCATTATCAATCAAGAAATCGTCAGATGCTGCCGCATCACTGAAGATTACACTAAGCAGAAGTATGGTTACTACTAAAATTGGGACTAGAATTTTTCTCATAAATGCACCTTCCTTATTGCTTTATATTTCATCCCTATCCCAAATAATGCTCCAAGTGAATCCAGCAATACATCAGGTACCCCTGGGCCTCGCCCTGGGACAAAGTATTGATGCAGTTCATCGGACACTGCGTAAGCTGCACAAAATATTAATGAATACAGTATCAGCCTAAAACCTTTTTTACCGCTTTTACTGAAGGCATTGGCTACAAGGAGTCCTAGGATAAGGTATTCCGTGATGTGTCCTAGCTTTCTAACATTATGGTTGAAACGATTAATATAATCTTGCAATGTATTGGTCTCGATATCCAGTGGATATACGCTGTTGATGGCCTGTATGATAACCTTAGTAGCTCCTTTACTCATACCATTGGATATTCCTGCTGGCTGGGCTGACATATAAAATATGAGAGCCATCCAAAGAATGACCATAAGCCAAGAAACCTTTATACTCTTTTGACTTCTATAATTTTTCACTGATTCACATCCAATAGCCTCCAATATCTTGTATCTAGTATCATTTTTTCTTTCTGATAAAATAAATCACAACTAATGCTACGGCTAATGCACCTATAAACAAAGTATATTTCTGCATCAATTGCTCAACTAGCATCCAGTTTAATCCTAAATAATATCCAAGGAAAATAAGCACGGTATTCCACGCAAATATGCCTATTGATCAAAAAAGTATATATATAACAATGTTTATCCTGGCAATACCAGCAAGTATACAAATATATGTACGAGCAAAGGGCGACACTCTGGCAATCATGACAGAAACTTTATCATATTTATCAAAAGTATCCTTTGCAGAAAAAATAACCTTTCTTGAGCTTGGAAACTTATCTGTGATCTTATCTAATACTGGCTTGCCTCCGAAGTATCCTATATAGTAGCATACTAATAATCCTAGTATTCCAGCTACTATAGAAGCTGCTAAAACACCTGCAAAACTCATTTTGCCGTTTATAGCTAGAGACCTGTTTATGATAATAGCTTCATTCATATAGCATTATAATCCTTTGATTGCTTTTCTTTTAATAACATCTCTCATCGCTGCATCAGAAACATTTATGTTTTCTCCCATTTCCTTTTGCGTATAATTTACCTCTACGGCCTTTTCGATATATTCTCTCTTAAACCTTCTTAATTTCCTTTGCCCCGAGTCACTTTTTATTAGCTCAAATTCACTTGAGCTAATATCTGTTTCCATCAATATTTATAAATGTCCTCCTATTATTTTCATAAAAAAAGTTACTATTCCATTTATAATTAGATACTGTCTTGCACATCCCCACTCTTACTAGATTCCTATGAATATATCGAAGTAGAGACAATAGGTATCTTTCATCCTGAATCAGTATAGACTTATATCTGTTCTGAAAAACATGGACTACTCTTCTATATCTAAAATTAAAATATTTACTGTATGTATTATTAACTTGATGCATTAGTTTATGTACCTCTTTATTATATCTTTGTATGATAAAAAGGTAATGATTGTTCATGAGGCTATAGCCAAACAATTGATAATTCTGTTTTAAAGCTTCTTTAACAAGTTTTGTAAAATATTCCTTGTCCTGTTCTTCTTTAAATATATACTCTTTGTTATTCCCTCGAGCTATTACGTAATATATCTCACCAATTTATTCCATCCTCAAATCGCTTGCCATCCTCTCCCACCTCCTGTCCCAATTTTACTCTATCTATAGAGTCTTGTAAGTAACTTCTAAACTTCTGCACCTGGCACTTGTTACTCGCCAGTTATTCTTAATCACTTACTTTTGATAGATAACCGAGAAAATCTTCTCTCAAATCTATTCTTCTCAATGCGTACCCTACCAGTACATCCTTTACTTTTTTCCTAAAAATAATAAATTTCTAATTTCAAGGAATATATTATTTTCAACCTCACTAATGCTTTTTTTGCCTTGCATCATTTCTAATACAACTTTTGCTTCAAATTATAGCCTATGATTTATTTTTTGGGTACATTATAATTGGTCTTACCCTAAATTAATAGATACTTAATATATCTAAATTGTGGAGATCCTATAATAAACTGGGCATTAAATCAAGAGAAAAAGGAAGTCATGATCATCAATTTAAGATGGCAACAGCAAAATTAGTTTTAGAAGTTGCAAAGGGATTATCTATCCACTACAATAGCCTGTACCGTTGGATAAGTATATATGAGGAATATGGGGAAAGTACGTTTCCAGGCCATGAAAGTGCACTTTACAATTCGCAATACAAAATAAAAAAACTTAAACGAGAAAATGAAGGGCTTAAAGAAGGCCTGTAAAACATTAAATATTTCGCACTCTGGATTTTATGAATATCTAAATAGGAAACCATCCAATCGAATGCTTGAAAACGAAGTTTTAAGTATTGAAATTAGGAAGATACTCGAAGATCACAAGGGTAGGTATGGTTCAATAAGGATTTCAGAGACCCTTAAACAAAAAGGTATTACTGCAAACAGAAAAATTTTTTTCAAATTAATGAAAAATATTAATTTTCTTCCAAGGACCTGTATAAGCGTTATAATAACGCCTTAATGGAATCATTTTATAAAACAATAAAAAGAGAATTCATTCCTCTCTTGGGTATCTTTTCCCTGCCCAATTTGAGGAGTTGAATTCATAAAATTTACTTAACTTTGTGTCTAGTTTTTGTTGATAGCTCCAATTACTATAAATATAGATATCCACTTTTTAGAGGCACTCCAGAATATCAGCTCCATCCAAAGTAGAACTATATGCATGAAAAGATTGTTTTTAGTTTTTTACGCTTAAACATGTACTTTGCTTCTTTTTAGTTTCTTTTTAGTTTCTTTTTCACAGCACTTACGATAACATCCACATCATCTATCTTCATAAAGTAGATAATTATAAAGTAAGTTAATATTCCGATTCCAATGGCTATGATGAGCGATAGGTTTTGACTAAACATATTAGCTGATAGATAGTTGAAGCTAAGTTTAGCTAATAAACCCATAATCAATGAGGCAAATAGAATTTTTACGAATGAAATAGATATTTGCTTCATTCCGAACGAGCCTATTTTTTTTTGTAGGCTTATGAACATTAGTCCTGTGGTAAATATTGCAGCTATACTAGTTGCTAAAGCGAGGCCTCCTATTCCTAAGAATATAGATAAAATTAGATTTAAAATAATATTTAATAGTATACCTATGACTGCGTTAATCATTGGTGTTTTCATATCCCCCATGGAATAGTAGACCCTTGAAAGTATTTCCCTTAGCCCCATAGCAACCATCCCTATTGAATAAAAAAATAATGTATTGGACGTTATTAGTACAGCTTGAAAATCAAAAGCTCCTCGTTTAAATAAAATAGAAACTATTGGAGTAGCAAGTACCATAATACCCACTGTTGCTGGCATAACCGACAAATTAATTCCTGTTATTGATTTAGCTAAAGAATCTTTTAAACCATTTATATCATTATCAGCAGCCATCCTTGATATCTTTGGAAATAGCACTGTAGCTATAGACATTACAAATATTCCTTGCACAAAACCATTAAGTTTATTCGCATAATTAAGCGCAGATACCCCTCCTATCATTATTTGAGAAGCGAGAGTTCTATCAATCAATACATTTATCTGATTTAACGATACTCCGATTATCACTGGAAGAGCTATACATACCATATTTATCAAATGTTTATCTTTAATGTTTAATGTCAATTCATACCTATATCCCTTGTTTCTTATGAAAGGTATCATAAGAAACATTTGAACAGAAGTTGCGACAACAAAACCTATAGACAATACCATTATATTAGTCATTTGGCTTAGCGCAATAGAAATAACAACAATAAAATTTAGTGGTAATCCGATAAGAGCAGGGATAACATAATTGCCTTTCAGCTGAAGATAGCCACTAAATATTGAAACAAAACCAATGAAGTATATTGCAAATAAGCTGATTTTAGTAAACTTTATTGTTAGTAAAAGTGTATTTCCTTCAAATCCTAAAGCGAAAACTCTTACTATTTGCTCTGCGAACAAAAAACTAATCATAATTATTATTGAACATATTATTAATAATAAATTAAAAAGATTATTTGTAAATCTATTCGCTTCCATTTCTCCATTATCTTGTTCAATTTTACTATACATTGGTATATAGCCAGTTGATATTCCCGCAGAAATAAAACCGAATATCACTCCCGGAATGATAGTAGAAATTAAATATGCATCACTTATATTAGAAGTCCCATAGAAATATGCTAAAATAAGTTCTCTGCCAAATCCAAATAGCTTTGACAATATTGTTGTTCCCATTATAAGTAGTGTTATTTTTTCCATAAATTATATCTCCAAATGTTGATTCCTGAGATAGAATTCCGCCAATTCAAAATCATCTAAACAATCTATATCTGTAGAGGATTTTCTGTCCATCACATATGCGATAGTATTCTCAGTCTCAAAGCTCTTGTATTTTACAAATGC
>JAUQXG010000369.1 GCA_030834765.1 Lutispora sp. | reverse complement strand
TTTTCCAGACCTTTGTATACAGCCTTTATGATAGTGGGGGAACTCCCCATAAGATCAACCAATACCAGCTGACTATCAATGATATCCGTGGTCATTTCTTCCAACTTTTCTTCCTTTACCTCTGAGGCTGCATAATATAATTTCAGCTCCAAGGCATCAGAATAATCTGTCCTGATTTCTCTAGCTGCCTCAATTAAATTTTTTATGGCTGGCGCCGATACTGTTATGATGGTTATTTTCATTTACGATCACCTCTTATACAGCTAAATCACTTTCTTTGCATAGAAAATAGGTTTGTTAGTATCCATATCCTTTGTGATCTGAGCCTCTACCCTAAAAACAGACTTCAGCACATCGCTTTCTAATATGGTCCAAGGATCTCCCTTTTTAAATATTTTGTGATCCTTCATTACAATGAGCTCATCGGCGTACCTGGCTGCGTGATTGATATCATGGAGCACCATCACGATGGTGATCCCCTCTTCCTTGTTCAGTCTCTCTATCAGCTCCATGATCTCCAACTGATGAGAAATATCCAGATAAGTAGTTGGTTCATCCAGCAGCAGTATTTCAGGCTTCTGCGCGATTGCCATAGCGATCCAAGCTCGTTGACGTTCTCCTCCTGAAAGAGTATTCACCTTTCTTTTTTGAAAGTCTGTAAGCCTTGTTTTTTCCAAAGCCCAGTCTACAATCTTTGTATCTTCTTCATAGGAGCCTTTCCACCATTCCTTATATGCAAAACGCCCATATTGTACAAGCTCCCTTACTGTAGCATCGCTGAGGGTAGCATTGCTTTGATATAATACGGCCATTTTTTTCGCAACATTTTTTGTTTTTAGCTTAAAAATATTGCTGCCAGATAAAAAAACATGACCTTCTTGAGGTTTTATGCTTCTGCTCATGGTGCGTATCAAGGTGGTTTTCCCACATCCGTTAGGGCCTATAATACAATATATCTTTCCTTTTTCTATGGCTAAATCTATGCAATCTATGACTTTATTGTCCTTATAGCTTACACTTAAGCCTTTCACTTCCATGATGATATCATTTTTCATATTCACTCCTACCTTCTCAGCAAGTATAAAAAGAAAGGTGCTCCCAATACTGCCATAACAATTCCCACTGGAATTTCAGTAGGGCTTAGTACAGTTCTTGCAAAGGTATCGCTAAGCATTACAAGAACTGCCCCAAAAAGCGCGGTAGCAGGAAACATATACTTGTAATCATTTCCTATGATCAGTCTCACACTATGAGGCACAATGAGCCCCACAAAGCCCAAAAGCCCTATCACACTTACTGCGCTGGCTGCAAGCAGAGCTGCCAATGCAGTAAAGCTAAGCCTTGTAGCCTCAACATTTAACCCAATACCTCTTGCCACATCGTCTCCCAATATCAATATATTGAGCTTTTGGGCAAATATCATAACAAGAATAATCCCTGCTATGGTATAGGGAAGTATAGTTTGTACCTCAGGCCAGCTTCTGGCAGACAAACTTCCATTCATGAAGGTAAGGGCTCCATATACACGATCACTGTAAAAAACCAATGTACCTGAAATACCCGCTCCAAACAAGGCAGATACCGCCACTCCTGCAAGGATGATTCGTATGGGCTGTATGCCGCCCTTCCAAGCCAGAAGATATATGATGAAAGCGGCCAGCATTGCGCCGAAGAAGGCCGCAATGGTGACAAACTGCTGATGCTGAGGAAAAATAACCAATATGGCTATGCCAAAAAGCCCTGCGCCGCTGCTGATGCCTATGATGCCGGGGTCTGCTAAAGGATTGTTCATTACCCCCTGCAAAATAGCTCCTGACAAAGCCAGATTTACGCCTACCAATGCTGCCAGTATCATCCTCGGCAGTCTTATATTCCAGATAATCATTCGCTGTGTACTTCCGTCATCATTCATAATAACTTCAAATATTCTCTTTACACCGATCTCAATGGTTCCCTTCGCATTTCCTAAAAGAAAGCAAACCACCACCAATACGGACAATAGGATGATGAAGGCTATTTTGAAGCCTCTACTGTCCTTTCGCATGCCTCTAGTTCCCATACCAGCCGGCTACCTTTCCATATATTTCAGGATATACACTCCTTGCCACATATTCTATGGCTTCTCCATAATAAGGTCCTGAATTAAACAAAAAGTACTCCTGAGGCAGATAGATGATTCGCCCCTCTGCAACTGCCTTGACACCTTTCCAGGCTGGGCTGCTTGCAAACTGCTCCTCTATAGCCTTCTTTGCTGCCTCATTGTTGGAAATCATGCTGGTAACAAAAACATAATCGGGATTCTTCTCTACTATGTACTCTATGTCCAAAGGCGTTGTCTCTGAACCTATGGTGTCTGCCGGAAGGTCAGAAGCAATATTTTTAATACCCAGAATTTTGGATACATCTCCTGCTATACTATTATCAAGCTTTACTGCAAGTGCCTTTGAAGTAACATATAAGATCACCCCTGTGGTTTCCTTGTCCGGAAGCTTTGACACCATCTCTTCCCTCTTTTGCTCAAGCTGGCTTATTCTCTTCTCTGCCGCTTCCTCCGCCCCTACTATCTTTCCGAAGGCCTTGTAGGATGCCAATACATCTTCATAGCTCTTGATACTGGTGACAATCACCTTAAAGCCCATTTCTCTTAGTTTTGCTGCCTGGCTGCCTTGTGTTCCCGCCTGCGCAATAATCAAGTCAGGCTTTTGTGCGATGACCATTTCCATATCAACAGAATAAACTGCTCCTACACTAGGAATACTCATGATTTCATCCTTATGTTCTGCTATGACCTTTACATTTTCCGAGATGTTTGAAGTGCATATGGATTTGCCTCCTAGGTCGTACCAAATATTGAGAGGTGTACCTGACAAGACCGCCGCCCTTTCAGGCTTTTTCTCCAGTACTGTTTCATGTCCTGTACTATCCTTTATAGTTAGGGGATAACTCTCTCCCATGGCTTCTATAGTCAAGCCCTTGCTCTTGGTATCAGAAACAGCTTTTGCAGTAGTAAGTCCTCCTACTCCTTTGCTGCTACTGCAAGCGACTGCACTAAACATCAGCACAAGTACAAGTGCCAAACTTATGATTTTTTTCAATCTCATTTATCCTCATCCTTTCATTCATAAAAAATAAAGACCTCTATCATGATAAATACACCACGAAACAGAGGCCTTGAAAAAACCATAAGGACTTTTATATAATAAAAATCCTCCTAACAAAAATGTCAGGAGGATTGCATTACAAATGAGTATCGTAAAAATCCCTAACACCCTCTATCTCTCGTAGAGTTCATAGTGTGAAAACAGGCAGGTGTTCTGACTCGAGTATCTTCATCTTTTCTTCCTTCCCAGTTTCCCAGTGGCAAATAGAAAAGACTCCTCTCTTACAGCGGCGGGACCGTGTGGGCTTTTCACCCAACTTCCCTTTTAATCGGCAGATATCAATGATATCCATCGAACCTATTTATTCTATATTCAATTTTATGAATTCATTATATCATAGATAAAGGACGAATCAAATATTAAACCTATTATTATTTAAAACTCTGCCGTACCTACTGTTCTTGGGAAAGACACTACGTCTCTTATGTTTGCCATTCCTGTTACATACATGATGATTCTTTCAAAGCCTAAGCCGTAGCCAGAGTGGATGGCACCGCCATATTTTCTTGTATCTAAATACCACCAGTAATCTTCCTTATTTAGTCCCATCTCTTCCATTCTTTTTTCTAGTCTTTCAAGATTTTCTTCTCTTTGACTTCCGCCTATTATTTCACCAACGCCTGGAACCAAAAGATCCATGGCTGCTACTGTCTTGCCATCTTCATTGAGCTTCATATAAAAAGCTTTAATATCCTTTGGATAGTTGATTACAAATACTGGTTTTTTATATACCTTCTCCGTCAAATACCTTTCATGCTCTGTCTGAAGGTCTATTCCCCACTCTACCGGAAAGTTGAAGGTCTCCCCAGATTTTTTAAGGATCTCTACTGCTTCTGTATAAGTCACTTTACCGAATTCAGAGCTTACTATGTTATTAAGTCTTTCAAGTAAAGTTGTATCTATAAACTTGTTGAAAAACTCCATTTCTTCTGGGCAGTTTTCTAAGCAATGGTTGATGATATATTTTACCATTTCTTCTGCTAATTCCATGTTATCATTGATATCTGCAAAAGCGATCTCAGGCTCAATCATCCAGAACTCCGCTGCATGTCTTGCAGTGTTTGAATTCTCGGCTCTAAAGGTTGGTCCAAATGTATAAACATTTCTAAAGGCCATACAGTGTGTCTCTACCGCCAGCTGTCCACTCACTGTAAGGTTCGTCGCTTTTCCGAAGAAATCTTTTTTGAAATCTGTTTTACCTTTTTCATCCTTTGGCATATTCTCTAAATCAAGAGTTGTTACCTGGAACATCTCTCCTGCACCCTCTGCATCGCTGCCAGTGATGATTGGTGTATGAACGTATACAAAGCCTTTTTCTTGAAAAAACTTGTGTATCGCAAATGCGATGACTGATCTTACTCTGAATACTGCTGAAAAGGTATTGGTCCTTGGTCTTAAATGAGCGATGGACCTCAAAAATTCAAAGCTATGGCTTTTCTTTTGAAGAGGATAATCGCTTGGGCAGCTGCCTAGTATCTCAATTTTTTCTGCTTTTAGCTCAAAAGGCTGCTTTGCTCCTGGTGACTCTACAAGGATACCTTCTACACAGATAGAAGATCCTACTGTAACCTTTGAAATGTCCTTGAAGTTTTCTATACTCTCTTCAAACACCACCTGTAGATTTTTGAAAAAGGATCCGTCGTTAAGCTCAATAAAGCCAAAAGTCTTTGAAACTCTGGCAGTCTTAATCCATCCATAAACTTTTATTTTTGTATTCAGATATTTCTCCGCTTCTCTAAATATGCTTTTCAAATACAAACTTTCCATAATCTTAGCCCTCCTATTTTATATTTTTAGAAATAAAAATAAGCCTTTCATCCTCATGAAGGGACGAAAGGCTGCTCTTACGCGGTACCACCCTAATTGCAGTTATCTGAGAAGCTGAGTTACTCAAATAGACTGCCAACTTTAAAATCATCAATATAACGGTTGATCCGTATAGGCCTACTTTCAAAATAAATCTTGATTTCGGTTATAGACTCCGAGATGTTCTTCAACATATTCCTGCGCCAGTCTCACACTAAAATCAAATGTTTTTTTAAAAACTTTGATTACGCTGGCTCTCTTTGGCATTTACTATGCATACTCTTCTCTTCATTGTCGCTCATTTTATTTAATTATGTACTATTATAGTATCATATTTGTTTCAAATATTATACTACTCTATTATTTTAAAATATTAATATATATTTCATGCTCTGTCAATAGACCAATGGAAACACAATTTTAATGAATACCTTTTTCATTCAAAAATTCGCTATATTGCATATCTACCTTTACTATATGTTTTTCTATCCAGTTTGCTATAAATATTAAAATATCTATGGTAACTTTTCTTTGTTCAGAATCAATATCTTCCGTTTCAAGCTCCATAATTTTTTCAATAAAGGCTCTATGCTCTTCTTTATGCATAGAAAGCTGTGGGTAGTCGTATATTTTTAAAAGCTCTTCTTCAAACTTAAAGTGATAGATTGTATACTCTTTCAATTCCTTTAGTACATTCATGATCTCGTCATAACGGTCTTCTCCATCTTTATTGGAAATAATTTTATTTAAGTCTTCTCCTAGTTTAAAAAGTTGCTTATGTTGTTCATCGATTTGTCTAACCTTGCAGCTGTAACTGTCTTTCCACTGAAACATAGCTTTTCCCCCTTCGCTTATGATAAGCATATCATCTATGATTTTATTATAATACAAAATATCAAAGATAGGTTAGATTTATGTAAAATTTTATCATATTTTGCTCATAACGAAAGAGCTAGGGTAGTCAATTACGCCACCATATGATGCAGAAAGGTTCAAAGTCATTTTGCGGTTATCCAATATAGGACATATTACTCAAATAACATTTGTATTGCTGACAAAGAATCAATAACACCAGATTTCTCAGAATTTAGGATTCCTTGTATAGAAGTTCCAAATGCCGCACCTAATATGAGTCTGGATAAAGCTTCAGAAGAATAGGCTTTCAATTTTTCTTTACGAGGAAAATCATTAAAAACATATTTTTCGATCAATACAGCCAGGTCATTAAAAAGACTATGAAGAAGGCCCTTCAAAGAACTGGACCAAAGAGCCATACTGGTCAGATCAAATAGAATCTTGAATAGCTCAGGTTTTTCTTTCAGCATTTCTTTAAAATAATTTATTAGGCAGCTTATCCTTTCATTTTGTGATACGCCTTTTTTAAAATTCTCCTCCATTTCATGGAGATATTGCCGAGACAGCATATTTATCACTTCTGTAAGCAATCCCTCTTTGTTTTTATAGTAATAGTTTAATTGGCTTAATACGACACCAGCCTCATCTGCAATATCTCTAAGAGAGATATTGGCATATCCCTTAGAAGATATGCACTGAAAGGCAGCATTTAATATCCTTTGAGATTGACCCATGTTTTCTGGTTCACTGCCCATATGATATCCCTCCAAAAAAGTTTAAATAAATGATTAAATATATTATAAAATACAACATTTTAGCGAGTCCATATTTTATCATCCCTTTTCGCATATCCCATTTCCATATCTACTGTTCAGTAGAGGTTAGTACCTTTTTTAGTTTTGCTACACCGCTGTTAAATCTTATGGTCTCCATAAGTGCACAATATTTATCTACAAACACTACTATGAAAGCCTCTTTATATTTGGGCAGCCTTAAAGTCAAGGGCCACATATGCTTTTCTATGATATCCCTTTCCAGTTTATTCAATTGAAAATGTCTATTGGCATTTTCTAGGGCAGTATAAGGATGGGTAAAGCCATGTAAGCCATTACTGGGTTTTGCTTTATGCCAATCATATAAAAATAAATCATGAAGTAG
>JAUQXG010000368.1 GCA_030834765.1 Lutispora sp. | reverse complement strand
AATACGAACTGTGAGATCACTCATAAAATTCAACAATGGATTATTGAAATTATAAATGACTTTGATGAGAATATCTCCATACATGATTTTAGAGTTGTAAATGGAAAAACACATAAAAATCTTGTTTTTGATATGGTAATACCTATAAGTTATTGTGAAGCAAAAGAAATGGAGATTGTTGGAGGCATAAAAGAGCAAATTCATAAAAAATATCCGGGATATGATGCCATCATAACCGTGGATAAGCAATATGCGATTTTGCGATAATACATATTGACAATACAATTCGTAAGAGGTATAATCAACTCTAATTTCATATTTATAATTGTAATGAAGAGGACTAGTAGAAGCGGATATGCCCATAAGAGAGGAAAATTCACCGGCTGAGAGATTTTCCAGGCTAAATTGTTTCGAACCCAACCTTGGAGCAATAGGAAAAACCTATCGTGTGCCTGCGTTAAAGGTATTGAGTTGGTGAATCAGAATATTCCTTTAGAATATTTTTTATTTGCAATTTGGGTGGTAACGCGAAACATGACCTTCGTCCCATGATTATATGGAGACGAGGGTTTTTTTATTTTTTAAAAAGGCTTTAAAAAGAAAGGAGAATAAAAATGACAGAAGTAAAGAAACAAGAATTTGTAAAAGAAATTACAAAAATGGATGATGATTTTGCGCAATGGTATACGGATATTGTATTAAAAGCAGAGCTGGCAGATTATGCACCTGTAAAGGGCGCCATGGTTATTAGGCCTTATGGCTATGCAATTTGGGAAAACATTGTAGCGTGGGAAGATGCCAAGTTTAAAGAATCAGGACATCAAGCGGCTTATTTTCCACTATTAATTCCAGAGCATTTACTGCAAAAGGAAATAGATCACTTCGAAGGATTTGCACCAGAAGTTCTGTGGGTAACACATAATGGAGACGAAGAATTACAAGAAAGATTGATGGTAAGACCTACTTCAGAAACAATTATCTGTCCTATGTTTTCAAAGTGGGTACAGTCTTATAGAGATCTGCCACTTTTAATTTATCAATGGAATAATGTTGTTCGTTGGGAAAAAACTACAAGACCATTTCTTAGAACATCAGAATTTTTATGGCATGAAGGTCATACGGTTCATGCCGATGAAGAGGATGCGGAACGTGAATGTAAGCTGATTCTAGAATACTATAGAGAATTTGTAGAAGAGCATATGGCAATTCCTTTAAGACTAGGGGTAAAAACAGAAAAAGAAAAATTTGCCGGCGGTCTTAGGACTTATACGATAGAAGCCATGATGAGAGACGGGAAGTCCCTTCAGGCAGGAACATCACATAACCTAGGGCAAAATTTCACAGAGATGTTTGATATTAAGTTTTTAGATCGAGATGGAAAGCATAAGCTGGCATGGACTACATCTTGGGCAACCACAACAAGATTAATCGGCGCTATGGTTATGGTCCATGGAGATGACAGAGGGCTTGTGGTACCACCAAGAATCGCACCTATACAAATGGTTATTCTTCCTGTTGCTGCAAATAAGCCAGAGGTTTTAGAAAAAGCAAATGAATTAAAAGCCATGCTTGCCAAGAGTTTTAAAGTAAAACTAGATGATGATACATCTAAATCAGCTGGCTTTAAATTTAACTATTGGGAAATGAAAGGTGTGCCAGTTAGAATTGAAATTGGACCAAGGGATATTGAAAAGAATCAGGTTATGGTTTATAGAAGAGATACCCATGAAAAATTCCCAGTGGCTATGGAAAATTTGGTAGAAGAGCTGGGAAAACTTTTAGAAAATATTCAAGATACATTGTATAAAAGAGCATTTGAGTTCAGAGAGTCCCGTACATGGGTGTCTCATAGCTACGATGAATTAAAAGAAAGCTTTGAAAAGGAAACCGGCTATGCCAAGGTTATGCTTTGCGATGATCAGGACTGTGAAGATAAGATAAAGAATGAAACAGGTATCAGCACAAGATGTATCCCTTTTGAACAAGAGGATTTGGGGTATGATACTTGCATTATATGCGGAAAGAAAACGGACAGAATGATGCTGATGGGCAAATCATATTAAAGTTTATCCAATTTTAAAGGATCGGGGGAGACATTCCCGATCCTTTAATTATTTGAATGCAGGTATTTAACCTGATCTAATGATAGCGTTTCTAGGAAATAAGCCTTTTTTGCTATGTCATTTCTGCTGATGATTCCTTTTTCAATCAATAGCTCTATGATACAAGCAATGGCC
>JAUQXG010000367.1 GCA_030834765.1 Lutispora sp. | reverse complement strand
ACAGGTCTTTTCAGCCATTTACTTGATACCTCATTGAGCTTCACAATTCCGGATGTCAAAAACCCTCCCAATAATCCTCCCATATGAGCATAATTGTCTATGCCTGCTTGAGAGAAGCCGTAAACGATATTGATCACTACTGTTAATATTACGTTATACCCAAAATATCTTTTGAATGCCACAGGGTTTTCCACGCCAAAATATAAAAGTGCTCCCAGCAGTCCGAATATGGACCCTGATGCCCCTACTCCGGGATTAGAAGAAAACATGAAGCTTAGAATATTGCCAAATATCCCGGCTGCAAAATATATAATGAAAAATTTCTTATGTCCATAAAGCTTCTCGGTTATCATTCCAACATAATATAAAGAATAGCAGTTTATCATTAAATGGATCATGCTGGCATGAAGGAAAACGGGGGTTAAAAATCTCCAATACTGTCCATTCATGATACTGATATTTTCCTTTGCCCCAAATATATCTAATACAATATTGTAATCTACACCCTTCATGGTTGAATAGGCCATCATCATGAGCCATACTGCTACATTGATTGCAATCAATCCAATGGTCAATGTTGCTTTATTTGCTGAATAATTAAGAGTATATTCCTTTTCCTTCTTTTGTGATAATTCATTGATGTCAGTCATTTCGTTTAATGCTTCATAGTCAGATGATAATGTTGACTCCAGTTCTCTGAATACGTCCGAAGGCATCTTTGGTATATCAAAATGCTTGATTATCTCTTTTCTAGATAAATCTACAGTAAGGCAAGATAAGTACTTCTTGTTAGGCACTTCTTTATATTGTCCTGCTATGATCGTCTCAAGCTTGTCTATATCTGCTGCTCCATTAAAAACGAAAACCTCAAAAAAATTATAACTCCCAGCCTTCTCTATATTTTTTAATCTATCTTGATTAAAATAAAGTATTTCCTGTATTTCTTCTAAGCTTAGAAGATCCGCATCAATCAATTCTACAAGAATCAGCCCTCCTCTTGTGGAATTTGCTAAAATCTTTCTTCCTGGAATATCAGGTATCTGTCCGCTTCCATCTCTTAAAGGCAAGTACCCTAATTTATCTATCAGTTTTATTACTGCTGAATAAATATATTTTTCTTGCATAACTCCTCCTACAGCTCTATTCTTTATTTTATTATATCAGAGTTTTATAAATATTATAGCCATTATGCAAAGGCTCTTAGGTTTTCGCTTTCAAAACATTTATTCATAATAATAAATAAATATTGAAATCCTATAAATAAAGATAAGAATAGGAGCGTGATTGAATGTTTTTTGAAGAAATAAAAAACTTACCTCGCAAAGTAGTAGAGAATCTCGATGGAGATATCGGCAGTCTTACCGTATACTTGGTTCAAGATTTTAATCTTAGCCTGCTAAAAAGAATGGTGGACTTTGGATTGAATGTTTTCGGGGAGCTAGGCATGGATGAATGGGGTCTTGTGCCACAGATCAGACATGGCAATGTATTTATATTAAAAGAAGAAAATAAGAAACGAATTATTGGTCTTGCAATACTTATGAGGGATTGGGAAGATATAGAAAAGGCATATCTATTTGATTATGCCATCGAAGAGGAATTTCAAGGGCAAGGTTTAGGATACCATTTTCTTATTGCGATCTGTAGGAACCTGAAAGAGCAAGGTTTTTCTAAGATGAGTTTGACTGTAGATGTTGAAAACAAGGCAGCTATTAAGCTGTATAAAGATAAGCTGGGTTTTGAGATTGTGACCATGAGTGAAGATGAATATGGGAAGGATCAGCATAGATATTTCATGGTTTTAAATTTAGATAAAATCAAATAGAAGGATAATTTCAGTTATTTTATTTTTATAAGAATGTTATATTTTTTATATTTTGTATTCTAATTATTTATTTGGATATATTAATTCTATAAATAAGAAAAACATACTGTATTAACTTTATAACTAAAGTCTAGGCAATGCCTAGGACCATAAGGGAGGATTTTTATGAAAGCTAAAGTATTATTCATTGTATTAGCTATGATAGCTACATTCTTTGTAGGCTGCACTACAACACCCGCTCCGGCACCAACTCCACCGCCGCAAACAACACCACCGGAAACAACTCCAGAAGTTGTAACAACAGCTTCCATAGTAGATACGGAGGCAGCTTTTGAAAAAGCTATAAGCAGCAGTGGTACATGGATCATCGCAACATTAAAAGATTTATCTTTTAGTAAAGACCTTGTATTAGATGGTGAATATAAGAATGGTAAGAAAGATGATGCAGGTAAAGATGTAATACAGCGCAAAATCGCATTATACACTCAAGATGAAGATCGCAATGTCACTGCTAGATTCAATTTGACTGCACCAAAATTAACAATTAACAGCCCAGAAGCTAGCATTCAGCATGGTACTTTCAAAGGTGATCTTTATGTTACATCAAAGAACTTCAAGTTAGTAGATGCTACCGTTGATGGAAATGTATATTTCGCTACGGATGAAGCGAAATCCACATTTGCCATGGATGATAAAAGTAAAGTAACTGGAAAGCAAGAAGTAAAGAAATAGTTTTATAGGAGCGGAAAGTTAACCAATTGATGAATCAATTGGTTAACTTTTTTACTTATAATGGAACTAATCATTGCTTATAATATAGATAAGGGCTATAATTTAAAGATACATAGGTCCTGATACTTTTTAAAATGGATTTTATTAGCTTTGGGATAAAACTGAAACAAGGGAGGAAATGGTATGAAACAAGTTAAGGCGAAAATATATGATGCACACATGGAATACAATGTTGAACTAGATGCAGAGCTGCTAAATATGAAAATAAGAATATTTGATGAAAGCTTTCAGCAAACAGGAAACACATTGTACGAAGGTACGATAGGAAAGTTTATTAAGGAAAGAATTCCTTCAGAATTTTTAGTAGAGCTTTTGACTGAATTAAAGCATAAAGATAGATTATCTTATGTGATAGGTAAAGGCGAAAACTTTATCGAAAGAATATAATTAAAAAGTAAAAATAATGCCCGTATCAAAAAGAGTTTGATACGGGCATTATTTTCTATCCATCTTGCTTTATGGTGCTTGTGTTTTATATTACCTCAGATATTACTACTCCAAGTAGTCCGGGGCCTGTATGCACAACCATTACAGGGCTTAGCTGGGTAAAAAATGTTTCATTTATATTTGTCAGTTCCTTAATCCGTTTCAAAAGATCTTGTGCCTCTTCAAAAGCATTTCCGTGGGCTACGGCTATATTTAACATTTTATGTTTTGCCTTTTCTTTTATAATCTCAAGAAGTTGATCAATGGATCTACTCCTTCCTCTTACTTTTTTATAGGTGTAGTATATGCCCTCTTCGTTTATTGAGATAACTGGTTTTATATTAAGGAGCTCTCCTATGGTACCCTCAACCTTGCCAATTCTTCCGCCCCTTTTTAGGTACTCCAAAGTCTTCACTACATAATAAACTTCTGTTCTTTTTAAGACTTCTTTCATCTTGGCTACGGTTTTTTCAAAATCTGTTGTTTTCTGCAATTCCTTTGCACCCTCTAATACAGCAAAACCAGCTCCCATAGTAAGGGACTTTGAGTCAATAAGTTCAAATATCATATTTTCATAGTTATGTACTACATTTCTTATCATATTCATCGTGCCGCTTAATCCACTTGATATTGTAGTGACGATGATATGGGTGTATCCTTCTTCTTTTAGTTGATCAAATAGATTAACTGTATCTTGTGGTGAAGGCAGCGATGTAGTTGGCACTTCTTCATCAAATCTTGCATATATTTCTTCCGGGGTAATATTGACTCTATCTTTATATTCTCCATCTTTATATATAACTCTTAACGGCAACACTTTAATATCATATTCTTTTATTATCTCTTCCGTCAAATCAGAGGTAGAATCAGAAACAATGGCTATCTTCGTCATATTATCACTCCTAATTTGTTTTTTATATATAGCAAATTCTATATTTAATCTGTGATATTTGAATCTAATTATACATGATATGTATCCTGTTATCTATCTATATTTTACAAAGTTGACAAATAAAAAAGTCTCATTTCAAAAAACGAGACTTTTTTATTTTTTAGAATACGCCAGCTATAAATATTGCCACCAAAGCTAAAGGTATAAAAATCTTAACAAGAGGCCCCCACCAATTATAAACTTTTAATTTCTTTGAACCAACATTAGTTTCATTCTGATAATTCTTGAACTTCCATACCATCATTGTATAAAAGGCTAATACCAATGCTCCTAAGGGCATCATTATATTGCCAGAAAGATAGTCAGCAAAGTCAAAAATATTTCTTCCGCCGATAAGAATATTAATCCAAGGTCCTTGAGCTAATATTGCTGGAAATCCTATGATAAATATTAATGTTAAGCTTGACCATACTGCCTTCTTCCTACTCATTTTAAATAACTCAGTACAAGTCATTACGATCGGTTCTAAATATCCTATTGCTGAAGAGAGAGCCGCAAAGAAAACTAACAAGAAAAACATTCCTCCAAACAAGCTGCCCAATGGTAATTTGTTAAACAAGTTTGACATTGTTACAAATAATAAGCTCGCCCCAGCATCGGGCTTTAAGCCCAGTGCAAATATGGATGGAAATATTACTACTCCCGCAAGCAATGCTGCTATTGTATCCGCTGCAACGATTATTGCACAATCTGTTGGAATATCACTATCTTTCTTAAGGTAACTGCCATATATAAATGCGCCCCCGCTGGCTATGCCTATTGAAAAAAAACATTGCCCTAATGCTTTTATTAAAACATCCGCATTAATTTTTGAAAAATCAACATGCAGATACCATCTCATCCCTTCCATGGCTCCAGGAAGCGTCAACGATCTTACGGCTAATACGATTAACATAATAAAAAGTGCAGGCATCATTATCTTACAAGCCTTTTCAATACCACCTTGAAGTCCTTTAGCAGAAATCAAGCCTATGCTAAGGAAACATATAAGAGTGTAAAAAGTCAACTGCCCTGTATTTGCCATTAATCCGCTAAAGGCTTGAGTATATCCCTCTGCTGTTAAGCCTGATAATGATCCAGAGCCCATTTTAATCAAATATGCCAAAATCCATCCCATTATTTGAACATAATAAACCAAAATGATAAATGCCGCAAGGA
>JAUQXG010000366.1 GCA_030834765.1 Lutispora sp. | reverse complement strand
AATAGGAGAAAGCGGAATTGGTAAGACTGCGCTTATTAAAAAGCTTTGTGAGAAGAACAAATATTACAATATTATAATAGATGGCAACATGTTAAAGGAAGGAGAGATAGGAGGTCTTCCAACCGTTGAAGAATATTCTGCTGTAATTGATGGAATAGAGTTAATCAAGAAGAGAACTGTATACGCAGTACATACAAAGCTACAGCAAATAGATAAGGTCCTTCAAAGTGAACCTGATAGAACTGTTCTGCTTTTTATAGATGAGATTAATCGCTGCGAGCATACAGTTCAGCAGGAGCTTATGAATATAATTTTAAATCGTGAAATAAATGGCTATAGTCTGCCGCAAGCTGTTAGAGTAGTGGCTGCAATGAATCCTTCGAGCAAATATGAGCAGTACAGTACTAGCGATTATCAGGTTGTGGATTTAGACCCCGCTCAGGAGGATCGTTTTGTGTGGATTGAAATGGAAGCTGATGTTAAATCCTGGATTGCCTGGGGAATGGAAGATGGACAAATTCATGAGGATGTTCTAGGTTTTATCTCCAGCTATCCTGAATATCTTCATACTCCTCATTCAAATGAAATGGTCAAGGCAACACCAAGAAGCTGGGAAAGAGTTTCAGGTGCCTATAAAGCATATTTGGCTAGAAAAAATGAGCTTCCAGCAAGAATATTTTTAAACGTGGTTAAAGGAAATGTAGGAGGAAGTATAGCTCAGGAATTTTACGGCTTTCTAGATAATAATAAA
Source organism: Lutispora sp. (assembly GCA_030834765.1). Taxonomy (GTDB): domain Bacteria; phylum Bacillota; class Clostridia; order Lutisporales; family Lutisporaceae; genus JAUQXG01. The sequence continues at coordinate 753 of JAUQXG010000366.1, read as the reverse complement.
AACCCGTTGATAAAGGCTGAAGACGTATTTTCTGAAGAGGGCTTTAGCGAAGAACTTATTTCGAAAATTAAAAAGGAGAATCATTCAAGACTTTATATGACCGCAAGAAATCTATTAAAATATATAAAAATTAGTGAAAAAAAGCAAAGAGATGTGAAGGTGTTTTCAGAGTTTCTTCAATACTACCCAAAGGATTTGAGACTTGCTGTTATGAGAGAGATAAGAGAAAGTTATTATGATAATATCTATCAGGAATTTTTAAATCAATCTTCGTTTATAGAAGGTTTTTTTGAGATATATGGTTAGGCATTAAGAGTTTAAAGTAGTTGAAATCATAACAGCCTAGAGAAATGATAGAGAAGTGTGGTGAGAGAATGGAACAGGAAAAGTTACAGCAGCTTAGAGATGAGCTTTTTATAGATATCTCTACAGTAGATAGTCCGGAGGATCTAACCCAGGAGTTTGAGGTAAAGTTCTTTAGGCTTGTTGAATATTGCAGCTTTTCATTAATGAACGGTTCTGATAATTTTTTTGCGTATTTTTTAATACAGATGAAAAGACTGATAAAGCATGATATGTCTGAGGCAACTGCTACCGTCTTTAATGGCAGCGGGTTTACGATATATTTTAATCCAGCAATTTTTTTAGAATGCAGCTTTTTAGAAATGCAGGCGCTTATAAAGCATGAGATATACCATATCATGAGTGGGCACCATATGAGAGCCCGAGCGCTAAAAGGAGGCTGCAGCAGCC
>JAUQXG010000365.1 GCA_030834765.1 Lutispora sp. | reverse complement strand
TATTGCTCGGTTATTGCCAAGAAACTTAAGTGTTCAGAGAAATACAGTAAGCAGTGTAATGCTATTTTGGGAACCAGGACGTATAACTGAGCCTATAAAAGGATATCAAGTACTTAGAGACAATACACCTATTGCTTCTGTTACCCAACGGGTTTTTGTTGATGATAAAATAAAAATTGGAGGGACTTACCAATATAAGGTTGCAGCTTATACATCAAATGGCGTACTTATACCCTATAGCAATATTGTAAAAATATATATTACACCATCACCAGGAATCGTATATTGGGCAAAAGCAAATCAATATAGTGGATTTCTTAGAGGTACGGATGTATCCAAATATACTCCTGAATTGGATTGGGGTAAAATTGTTGCAGATGGTATCAAATTCGCTTATGTTAGAGCGGCAGGTACCATATTATATCAAGGATACGATATTGATCCAATGGCAGCCAAACATACCGTTGGAATAAAATCAGCGGGACTTCCTATCGGATTTTACTATATCCCACGGTGGTCTAGCTTAGACTATGACATCAACAAAGCCCAAGTAGAGGCAAAACGATATGCGGACCATATCATAAGCCTTATGAATCTGGTTGGCATCAATAGCTATGGGGACCTAATGCCCCTATTAGACATAGAGCCTGCTCTTGATAGGACAGAAACAGGCCTGACACCTACACAAATTGTAAGCTGGGCTAGAAGATTTTGTGATGAATTCAAATTATACACAGGAAGAACCATTATGATTTATACAAATAGATCCTTCTGGGAGGAGTGGGGCGTGACTCCTGATATTAACACAGTCAAGGATTTACCTCTTATGAATGCTGAATACTATGAGTTTAATGACTACCTAAATTATACAGATACTCCTGTGAAATATGGCGGATGGCCAGGGTGGAATATTTGGCAATATACCCAAACAGCCGTTATAGGTGGATATTCCCGCATGGATGCAAGCTGGTGCCGCTCCTTGGATCTGGTAATGCCTCCATCTAGACCCCAAAATTTATCAGGATATAATATTACGTCAAGGACTGTTAAACTGGCTTGGAACAGAAATAGAGAAATAGATATTATAGGTTATAACATTTATAGAGATGGTCGATATATTGCAAGAACAAAGGACACCTTTTATTTTGACAGGACAGGGCTGCAAGTTGGCAAAACTTATACATATATGGTTCAAGCAGTGGATATGTATAATGATGTATCGCCAACAGTCTCAATGAAAATATATATTTGGATGTAATATAACCATAAAAATCTCATCCCTGCCAGGTATCGCCAGTGAAGCTGAGGATATCTGGCATTTTCTATTTACTGCCATAGATTTATTCAATTCTAATGAAATCTCCTATCGAGAATATGTATTTCTAATGTTTGTTAATAGGCAGTATATTAGTAATAAGAAAGGATGATGTGTTTATGGATTATGGTGTCGTAAAACTATTAAGCCAAGATATCAGGGATAGCCTTTTAAAGCAAGAGCTGGGTGAGGATAAAACAAAGATTCTAGATAAATATGGGCTAGTTTGCAATGAAAATTTATATTGGGAAAAAATTCAGGACAAGTATCCTACTCAAGAATACTTTAGCCATAAGTTTTTAAAAAAAGCATCCCCGATAGGTATCGTCTTCCACTTTTATAGATTATGCTACGCTAAAGTCAAATATTTTGAAGCGAATTGGAATGATTATATTCCTTGTAAATACGATCTAAAAAAAGGATATATAGAAACAGAAATATATGATATGGAATTTATACAGCAAAAGGCTAGTGGAACCATCATCGATATCCGGGAGCTTTGCAGAATAAAAAGAATTGAGGATTTCAGAGATCTATGTGCTTATCTTGAAAATTTGCGAGATCATGCCTAAAAAATATAGGAGCTTCATCAAATAGCAGTTTGATACGCAATAACTATTATTTGATGAAGCTCTTTACAATGAAAGCGTTACAATGGGTATATTATCATGGCTATGTTAAAAATTCAACAATCATCTATAAAATCTATAATCGTGCACTTTTCTATCTGTAATCGTTATGATAAATCGGTTTTTTCCTGTCCCAATGCATAATTCAAAAATGCTATGCTCAAAGGTGATAATGGCACATTCTTATGATGTACTAAATAAAACGCTCTGGCTAGGCTGATACCTTCCACACTATACGCTTTTATAAGGCCAAACTTTACATAATCCTCTACACTGATAGCGGAAACGATAGAAACTCCTATACCTAAGCTTACTGCCTGTTTTACAGCTTCCGTACTGTTCATCAGGGCGGCTACCTTCAAAGACTTTGGATTGAATCCTGCCTTTTTAAATGCCTTTTCAAACTCTTGTCTTGTACCTGAGCCTGTCTCTCTTAATATAAAGTTTTCATCTGCTATATCTTTAAATCCTATGGTGTCGCCTTTCCTATTAGCAAACTTTTCATTATTTGGTGTGATCAATACAAGCCTGTCATCCATAAAATGATGGTAGATTAGCTTATCATTGTCTATCATGGACCCTACAAATCCTAATTCACTTTCTTTTTGCAATATGCTTTCTATAACCTTTCTTGTATCCATTTGATCCAGGGAGAAGGTAACATTAGGATATTTCTTTATAAATCCCTTTATAAGCTCTGGCATGATATACTGACAAGGAACGGTGGAAGAACATATTTCCACTCTTCCAGACATCTTCTCAGAATACTCATTTAACTTAAATATAGCATTATCCCTTATGTTAATAAGATTTACAGCATAATCATAAAAAAGTTTTCCTGCTTTGGTAGGGATCACATCTTTGGTAGATCGATCAATCAACTTTATTCCCAGCTCATTTTCTAATGAACTAATATGGGCGCTTATTGTAGGCTGAGTAAGGAAGACTGCATCAGCAGCCTTTGAAAAGCTTTTGAGCTTTACCACCTGTGCGAATGCTTCTATTTGTCTAAAATCCATAATACACCTCTAAGTTTTTTTTGCGTGCTGCCTCTCAGCTTGCACTTTATCAATATACTTTGTCTATCAATGCTTTATCATAAATTTCTATCGTTATACCATCCACCATATCGCCTTCTAAGGATTTTATGATGATAGTCGTATTTGCCTTATTAAATTTAAAATTAGATTTTTCATCTTTTATGAAACCATTTCTATCTATAATCACTTTTGCCTCTTCTACCGTCATCCCAATTTTTAATCCATATATTTGATCCTTATTATTCGTAATAGTAATTCTTCTTACTCTCTCATTATCTGCTCTAAAACCAATGTTTAATCCTAGGTCTTCATAAGTGTACTCATATCCATACACGCACATGGCCTTTTCTCCCTCATATCCAAGGACTTTCACTACTTGAGATTGGGGTATTGAAAGTTTTATTCCAGAAGCTTCTATATTCGGGTTTATATTTTTATTGATATAAAAAATATTTTTGTAGTATGGTATGCCAAAGAAATAACCACAAACTACGAATCCTATCATAACCACTGAAGCAATTATAACATTTTTTTTCAAATCATAGCACCCCCTATAATGATGAAAAGAAAAGTGGTCTGAAGTCTTATGCCTCAAGCCACTTTTATATATTATTTCTCTACGTCAAATTTGGAATCTTGCCATGAGATGATTCCGCCTGGAAACCTGTACACATTTGTATAACCTAATTCTTTTGCATACATTGCTCCTGCATGGCTTCTTTCGCATCCAACAAACCCACAATAAACAACAATTGTCTTGCTTTTATCATCACCTAACAACTTTGCAAAAGCAGCCTTTTGCTCCGCTGTAGCATCAGCTAGTGAAGTTTTTGGAAGCTCTGCATTTACCGCTTTTGGAACATGTCCCTTTGCATAAAAGTCTGCTGGCATCGTATCGATTACAATCATGTCTTTGCCTTGGTCTACCCAGTCTTTTAATGTTTTGGTGTCAACAAGTTCATAGTTGCCTGCTTTTTGGGCACTTATAAGCTTGAATGCAGATGCCTCTATGCTTGTCTCATTTCCATCTGGAGCTGTACCTGTGGTTTTTACTCCAGCCTTTTGGGCACATCCTGTAAGTGCAAGGGATAAAACTAAAACTGTAGATATTACCAATAATCCTATTTTCCTCAAATCCATTCCCCCTATAATATGTATACCCTTTGATGATAATATACAAACTGGGAAATTAGAACAACTATAGATAGATATAATATTGTCACATTTACATATAGATATAATCTATTTATTCCATAGATTTTTTGAATAGCTAAGTCAGTCGAATCTTGCCTAAAAATTCTTTTGTCCTATCCCTTAGGGGGTTCTCAAACAAGTTATTTCCCATACCTTCCTCAAGTATTTCCCCTTGATCCATGAATATCACTCTATGGGAAATATCCTTTACAAATCCCATTTCATGGCTGACTATAGCCATAGTCATACCTTCACCTGCTAGGGTTTTTATGACCTCCAGCACTTCTCCTACAAGTTCTGGATCAAGAGCTGAGGTGGGTTCATCAAACAACATGATCTCAGGTTCCATTGCAAGGGCTCGAGCGATGGCTACTCTTTGCTTTTGACCGCCTGACAGCTGGGAAGGAAAGCTCTTTAGCTTATCTTCAAGCTTCACTTTAGTCAATAGCTCTATCCCTTTTCTTTCTGCATCATTTGGATTGAGTTTATTTACTATCATCATAGGTTTCATGATATTTTCCAATACCGTATAATGTGGAAATAGGTTAAAGTTTTGAAATACCATTCCTATATGTCTTCTCATCCTATCTTGAGGCTTGCCTTTTTGAGTCATTGGAAGCCCTTTTACAAATATCTCACCAGATTGGATTTTTTCTAAGCCATTTACACATCTAAGAAGTGTGCTTTTCCCTGAACCGCTTGGTCCGATGATAGATACAACCTCATTTCGCTCTATATTTAAAGTGATATCCTTTAGCACATGAAGTTTATCAAAATATTTAT
>JAUQXG010000364.1 GCA_030834765.1 Lutispora sp. | reverse complement strand
TCTAATTTCCTTGAATTACTTTTTGTCAATCAATCTGTTACAATCGATCAACTACACTGTTTAGTTTTCAAAGACCATTGTCGCTTTTCGCTTTGTTTCCTCGGCGAGTCGACTTAATTACTATATCATAAAGTCTCTTTTATCTCAAATAAATAAAGTATTGATTTATCCAATATATTATCATTATATTAGCTTATTCTAAATAATGCTCTTGATTTCATATAAGTACAACTTATCTAAATAAAAGAACTTTTAATTAGGAACTACATCTAGGTGACTTTGATTGTTGCCTGGTAAGTTTATATAGTTTTCGGGTACATCTCCAACAATGATTGTTTCTACCACTGGAATGTGGCTTGAAACCTCTATGCTGTTACTTGCCAGAGGCACAATTATTTGCACTGTGGTTTTTACTATCAAATAAACAGTAAATCTTGTTTGATTTATTCCAGCTTGATCAAACTCGGTTTTGAAATCCACATTTACTGAACCTGCAGGTTTTATGTTAATATTTATATCTGGTCCAGTGTTAGCAAATATTTGACTGCCGAATATACTTCCGATTGGTATTTTTATTTCGCTTAACCCTGCACTCTTTAATTGATCCTGTATCATAATCGACATTTCAAAGGCTAGCTTATTCATTTCTGCTGTGTTTGATTGTACCATTGTTATTTTACCTTGGTTATCAGTTCTAATAGTCACAACATTATTAAATGCATTAGCCATTATTTTTTGACTTACTGCTTCACTTATTACTCGAGTTGCTATTGATCTTGCTTTTATTTCAGACATTGCTTGCATTGTTGGTTTTATATCTGTTTCTACAATAGAATAAGAAAATATACTTAATAAGATTATAGCTATGAATATTATCAAGGCTATCTTCTTACTTCTCTTTTTTGGGAATCTGCTCTTCATACAAACCACCCCTACATATTAAGATATGTAGATAAAGGTGTTTTGCTTACAAATATTTTACAAAATTATTATATTTTTTGCAAAGATTATCTTTTGCTAAATTAGTCTATAATATACGTAAATACTATAAAATTTGATATGTATATTTTAATATGATATAATCTAGTAAAATTATTTTTGTATATAATTCAAGGAGGTTCAATATGATGAACAGCGAGTCTGAGCAAAAATCATCCAAAACTAAAAAGAAATCATCTTTAAATAAAATATTGAAAACTATAATTTTAATTCTTCTTTCTATCATTGTCATTGGTACTTTAGTTGTTCTTGCAACATTATTTTCTTGGTTGAAATCAGCCAAACCTTTAAATATCGAAGAACTTTTCAATTTAAATTTAACTACATATATAGTAGATAAAAATGATAAGGTTATAGATAAGGTAAATGCTGACGAAAATAGAACGATGATCACCCTTGATAAAATACCTCTTAACTTACAAAATGCATTTATTGCTATTGAGGATAAAAGATTTAAAGAGCATAACGGTATTGATCCATATAGAATCATTGGTGCTGTAGTGGAAGATATTAAAACTGGAAAACTGGCTCAAGGCGGTAGTACATTAACTCAACAATTGGTTAAAACAGTGTACTTGTCACCAGAAAAGCGTTTTAAAAGAAAAATCATTGAAATGTATTATTCTATTCAATTAGAACGACATCTTACTAAAAATCAAATTTTAGAGGCTTATCTAAATACAATACATTTAGGCCATAACATAGGTGGAGTAAAGGAAGCCTCATTATACTATTTTGGCAAAGAGTTACAAGATTTAACCTTAGCAGAGTGCGCAGTAATAGCTGGAATTACACAAAATGCTTCACTATATTCACCTTACATCAACTTTGAGAATTCTATGAAAAAGAAAGATGTAATACTTAAAGCCATGATGGATCAAGGCTATATTAGTAGCGATGAATATACAAATGCAATTAAACAAACAATTGTTCTAACTAAAGTCCAACGTGAAGTTGAGACTAGTTATTTTGCTGATATGGTCATTAAAGATGTCATGCAAGCGCTTCAAAGTCAACTAGGTTATTCTCAGCAAGAAGCAGAAAGGAAGCTATTTAACGGAGGACTTAAAATAGTATCTACTATAGATTCTGATATACAAAATATAGCTGAAGAGCAATTTAAGAACCCTAAATTGTTTCCTCCGTCAGCAGAAGATAAAGCTGGAAATTTACAGCCTGAAGCTGCTTTTGTAATAATAGATCATACAAATGGAGAGATTAAAGCAGTTATGGGAGGAAGAAGCGAAAAAGTTAGGCGTGGTCTTAATAGAGCCACTCAGTCTGTAAGACAGCCTGGATCATCTATCAAACCGCTGTCAGTTTATGCTCCAGCTTTGGATAATGGTTACACAGTTGCAACAGTAGTGGATGATGCTCCTGTAACATATGGTAACTATTCACCGAATAACTCCAATAAGACATTTAGAGGACTAGTCACTATAAGAGAAGGAATAAGAAGCTCTATAAATGTTGTAGCAGTTAAGATCGTTAATGATTTAGGTCCCAGTAGAATTGTAGAATATTTACAGAAATTTGGGTTGACCACCTTAGAAACTAAATCAAATAAGAATGATATGAATTTGGCCGCATTGTCTCTCGGAGGTATGACAAAAGGTGTAAAGCCAATTGAAATGGCAGCAGCATACGGTGCCATTGCAAATAAAGGCATATATATAAAACCTATATCCTTTACAAAGGTATTAGATAAAGAAGGAAATGTAATCTTAGAAAATAAATTGCAAAAAAATATTGTAATAAGTCCCCAAGTTTCATATCTTATGATTGATATCATGAAAGGTGTTATTACTGGAGGTACTGGCACAAAAGCAGCTTTGAAAAACATGCCTGTAGCTGGTAAGACAGGAACAACTACAGAAGGAAAAGATGCATGGTTTATAGGATATACTCCATACTACACTGCTGCTGTTTGGATTGGTCATGACGAGCCAAAAGCAATGAAATATTTTGGAGGAGATTATCCTGCTATGCTTTGGAAAGCCGTTATGCAAGATGTACATGCTAATCTCCCTTACAAAAACTTTGAAAAACCTGATGGATTAATAAATGTCAGTGTTTGCAGTGAATCAGGAAAAAGGCCTACTGAGCTTTGCACTTTAGATCCCAGAGGTTCAACCGTGATTTCCGAACTCTTTGTAAAAGGAACAGAGCCGGCATCGGATGAAATATGTGATATACATGTAGTTAAGGATATTTGTACAGCATCAGGTTTATTGGCATCGCCAAATTGTCCATCTTCCTTAATTCAGTCCAAGGTTTTTATCCAAAGGAAAACTCCAATTGATCCAAATGGTAAACTGCCTAGTGATTTTGTATACGAAGCTCCTAAAGAAGTATGTACGTTACATGATAATGTCATTATACCACCTATTGATCCTACAGCCCCAATAAATGAAGATGATCCTGTCATTATACCACCAGATAACCCTATAACTCCGATAGATGAAGAAAAAAACGCTAACCCAGATGGAACTGCAAAATATCAAAAGAAAAATTAAGATCATACTAAATTAATATAAAATAGCAGCTTACTATAAGCTGCTATTTTATATTAATTACTTTTTTGTTTTTGGACTAAAAAGGACTGCCATTATATAGCCAAATA
>JAUQXG010000363.1 GCA_030834765.1 Lutispora sp. | reverse complement strand
TTTCTTTATTTATTCTTTTAAACAATTCCATTATTTCAGTTCCGGTTTTGCTATCTAGGTTTCCTATAGGTTCATCTGCTAAAATGATATCTGGTTCATTTACCAATGCTCTGGCAATAGCTACCCGCTGCTGCTGCCCCCCGGACAACTCTCTTGGTGTATGCTTTCTTCTATCCGAAAGACCTACAAGCTCTAGAATTTCATTCAGCCTATCTTCATATTGCTTTAACTTTTTTCCATCTAATAATATAGGAAGCATTATATTTTCTTCAATACTCAGGTTAGGCACCAGATTGTAGAATTGGAAAACAAATCCGATATCTCTTCTTCGCATTTCGCTTTCTTCCTTATCCTTCATTGCTGATAACTCTCTGCCTTTTAACTTGATGCTTCCAGAAGTCGGTTTGTCTAATCCACCAAGTAAATAAAGAAGCGTACTTTTTCCTGAGCCTGAGGGACCCATAAGAGAAATAAATTCTCCTTGACCTATTGTAATATTGACATCTTTCAATACCTCTACACTTACTTCCCCTAGTTTATATACTTTACTCAAATCACAGGCCTCAATAATATGTTCCATATTCCCACCCCTATTCATATTTGATTGCATCTATGATATTAAGCCTTGAAGACCTTATAGCGGGACCAACAGATGCAACTATTGTTATAACAACTCCAGCAAGCATATAGACAACTAGAATAGGCCATGAAATCTGGATATCCATATTTCCTCCTAAAGCCTCTAACAGCTTGGACACATCCCAAATCAAAAGAAGTCCAATGATAATACCAACCAGCCCGCCGATTAATCCGCCCGTAAAAGCCTCTATAAAAATCATTTTAAGGGTTTGCTTTTGGTTCATACCAACTGAACGCATAATTGCTAATGAACGCTTACGATCAATAAAGCTAATAATCAGATTGTTGAAAACACCAAAAACACCTATAACCAGCGCCATAACCCCAAAGCCTTTAAAAATCCCTAATATCTTGCTGCTCCCTTCCACCTCTTCCTTCATCATCTGTTTCATTGATCTGACCCAAGGATTCTTGTTTTTAAACTTTTCTTGAATATCTTTTACTACCTCTTCGGAATCTTTGTCTGTTTTTATACATATATTGCTATACTCTTTTACTGACATGTCGGATTTTAAATAACGCTCTGCAATTAGAGCATATTTACCATCATAACTATTTGATTCAAAAAAACCTATTACCTTATAGGGCAATATGCCTCTTTCTGATTTGAGTTTTAAGTAATCTCCCTTTGCAATCCCATATTCATCTTTAAATATATTTGTAACAATAATATTTCTTTCTTCGTCCAACTCTTCAAGTAGGATTTTGGAATCTCCTTCAATATCAAGAGCCATATAATCAAGTGTTTTCTTTTTATCCATTCCAAGTATGCATCTTATTTCAGTATCTTTACCAACAATTTTCATTTCTCCATACCTCTCATATACACCATATGTATCCTTTATTCCATCAATGGCAAGGAGCCTGCTTTCTGTAGAACGGTCCATAGGCCATGACCAAAAGGATATATCATATTTACTATCCTTGTAATAGCTCATCAAATCATTGGACATACTTTGACTCAACGTACTTATCATCAATAAGACCGAAATTGAAATGCCTAGAAGAACAATATTATTCAAAATGTTTTTGTTATCTCTTAGATTTTGGGCGGCTAATATTCCTTCATTTCCAAAGATACCGGCATATACTCTTTTAAATATTTTTAAGAAACCATTCGTAATATGCGGCACGAGTAACACAACAGCAGGCACTAGCAAGAACATACACACTATAGCTACCGGTATTGCCATATTTTTAGGTGCAATCATAGGACCTGCAAGTCCTATCACTAAAAAGCATATGCCCAATATAGTTTTCCATTTACCCTTTTTAGCTTTCTTCTCTATTGAATTTAATACAATATCTCTGATTGAAATTTTAGCTACTTTTCTAATAGGTAAATAAGAACTGATCAGTGCCAGCAAGACAGCAATGCCAAAACCCATTACTAGCTGGTCTGATGTAAAATACGCCTCTGCTTTTACATTGGACATCCATAACGGCATAATCTGACTTAGCATAAGATTTAAGATGCCTATCCCCAGAGCATCACCCAATATGCCTCCTAGGACTCCGTATATCAGACTTTCAGTCATTAAAACACGATTAGTCATCTTCTTTGTTGCACCAATGCTGCGGAATGTCCCAATCACTGGAAGGCGTTCAGCCATAATTACCTTGAAAGATGTATAAATAATAAACATGCTTAAAATCAAAACAAATGCAACCATAACCAGAAAAGTTGCCGAAATCTGCTGTGTCTCACTTTTCAGCATTGCTTTGGATATAGTAGGTTCAACTCTGTACATTGGGTATTCTTTTGAAAGCTCCTGCACCATCATATCTTGGGTAGAGGAATCCATGAGACCCA
>JAUQXG010000362.1 GCA_030834765.1 Lutispora sp. | reverse complement strand
CACAAGCTGATCGGCATGTATGATATATAAAGCATATAAATAATAAAATCAGACCTAGGTCTGATTTTATTATTTATTATTAAAACATATTGTATATTCCTAGGGTATTCATAGTTTCATATTCTTTTAATATAATATCATACATACTAATACCTAAGACATTACAAAGAGCCGCAGAATAAAACATGCTGCTACCCAACTCTTTTTCGATTACCTCTCTGCATTTTTCACACAAAGTACCTTTTATGTGTGTATCCATGAAGTTTTTCAGATCTTGCAAAGAAGTATCTTCAGGAATAGATTGCTTTTTAGCTTCTATTTGAATGCATCCACAAGATGTAGCCGATTTAATAACAGCTCTATTTACTCTAAATTGAGATTCCTGAAGCTTTGTTAGAATATCAAGAACGCTTTTCTGTGTCATCAGAAGTTCCGAAACGCTATCTTGAAAGTGATCGCACAACAAATCTTTCAATATGTATCACTCCTAATTATATGTATACATAAAATGTACTATATCATCATTATAAGTATTAGTTCTTTTGTTGTCAATTGCCATTGCATTGACTGCAATAAAAAAGATTGATATAATAATTGTTTTGTTGACATAATATATTATTATTTTTCCGTTATATATAAAATAATGTCGAAAAATGGAGGAAAGTTATGTATAAGATTGGAGATAGAGTCTTTTATCCTCTTCATGGGGCTGGAATAATCGAAACTATAGAGGAAAGGGAGATATTGGGGAAAAAGCATAAATATTATATATTTAGAATAGTGGTTGGTGACATAAAGATAATGATACCTATAGATAATATAGATAATCTAGGCATACGAGGAATTATATCAGAATATGAGCTTGAGGAAGTTCTAAAAGTTCTTTCTAAGGATCCCACAAACATGGAAAAGAAATGGAGCAAACGCTATAGAGAAAACGAAGCGAAGATTAAAGGTGGAAATATGCTTGAAATTGCAGAAGTAGTAAGAAATCTGATAAACTTAGATCGACTGAAAAAATTATCACATGGAGAAGGTAAGATACTCCAAACTGCAAAGACAATACTTATGAGTGAGATAATGTTAATAAAAGGAATTAATATGGAAGAGGCAGAAAAAGTTATTGAACAATCAGTAAAATAGTGTTTAAATATTGATATATGCTTTATTGTTTTATGGTGATATAATTTAGTCATAATAAACTTATTTATTATTGCTTAAAATTTGCCTAATATGGATATACTTATAAGAGGAGGTGAACTTAGTGCTAAAAAAGATTATAGCATCAGTGATAACATTAATAGGAGTCGTATTAGGTTCCGAAGTAACTTATTTATTAATTAAGTATTTGAACATCAAGGTAATGTTTGGATACCAGCTTACAAACATCAATAAATTTATTTTCATTGGTTTAATTGGTTTGATAACTGGAATTATATTTTACTTTTTATCCCCTTGGATCATAAACAGAGGCAAACAGTCCACATATCAGGTAGAAAAAACATTGCAGAAATTACCCACCCACCAAATAATTTTGGGATCCGTTGGTTTGATCGTAGGTTTAATTATTGCTAACCTTATAAACAATGGGCCTATAAAGCTAATTCCAATCCCCTGGATTGGCATGGTTTTCTCAATAACAGTTTATATTTTACTAGGTTATCTTGGAGTAAGTATCGCTACAAAAAAGAGAGACGATCTTGTGAATATATTTTCTCTTATGAAAAAAATAGGTGTAAAAGATAAAGAGAAGACATCCAAGCAAGAATATAAGGTGCAGCCTAAAGTTCTTGATACGAGTGTAATTATAGATGGAAGAATTGCTGACATAGTAAAAACTGGATTTGTTGAAGGACCGTTAATTATTCCAACTTTTGTATTAGAGGAGCTAAGACATATTGCTGATTCCTCTGATTCCTTAAAAAGAAATAGAGGTCGCAGAGGGCTTGATATATTAAATAAAATACAAAAAGATATGAATATGAGGGTAGAAATATTTGAAAAAGACTTTGAAGAGCTTTCTGAAGTAGATACTAAGCTTCTAAAACTTGCTCAAGTGGTTGGCGGGATTGTCGTAACAAACGATTATAATCTAAATAAGGTTGCAGAATTTCAGGGAGTTCCCGTACTAAATATCAATGAGTTGGCAAACGCGGTGAAACCTGTAGTCCTTCCAGGAGAAGAAATGACAGTTTTAGTGATTCGAGATGGAAAAGAGAATGGTCAGGGACTTGCATATCTTGATGATGGAACAATGATCGTTGTAGACGGCGGCAAAAGATATATAGGAGATACCATTAATGTAATCGTGACAAGTGTATTGCAGACAGCTGCTGGAAGAATGATATTCGTTAAACCAAAATCAGCGGTAGATAAGGTATCATAGAATGAATACAGCAATTATACTGGCAGGTGGAAGAGGCAGCAGAATGCAAGCAAGTATTAATAAAGCATATCTTCCTTTAGGAGATAAACCTATACTTGCCCACACCATAGATGCTTTTAATAAACATAATCTAATTGACGAGATCATATTAGTGATTGGAGACAGTGAAGAAAGCATATGTAAAAGCCACATATTGAATAAGATAAATGCATCTAAAGTAAAAAAGATTGTCATAGGTGGATATGAAAGACAAAACTCAGTATATAATGGTCTTATTCAGCTATCTGATGAATGTAGCGTTGTACTTATACATGATGGAGCTAGACCTTTTGTTTCTGCAAATGTAATTGAAAAATGCATTGAAGGTGCAAATGCATATGGAGCTATTACAATGGCTGTACCAGTAAAAGAAACCATAAAAGTTGTGCAAAGTGATAATATTATAGACCACACTCCCAATAGGAAGGAGTTATGGGTTACACAGACACCACAAGCATTCAAAAAAGAAATAATCATGAAAGCCCATGAATGTGCCAATGAAGGTAATCTAATAGGGACAGACGATGCCATGCTAGTAGAAAAACTTGGCATGCAAGTGCGTATTGTAGAGGGCGAATATGAAAATATTAAGATAACAACGCCTGAAGATCTTATCATAGCT
>JAUQXG010000361.1 GCA_030834765.1 Lutispora sp. | reverse complement strand
ATTCCCTTTAATATACTTAGTTCATAAACCAAAGAAGAATTAAACATTACATCTGCTTCCTCTTGATATGGATATATATATTTATCTTCCCCTCTTCGCACAGAATCCCATCTCTTAATGGTAGATAGGGCATCCGTAGATCTAAACTGATGATCCCTCACCATTCTTCTTATTAGTCTCAAATCCGATGTGGGAATTCTATTATGGTCATCAAGACTTAAATGGGTTAGTGCATTAATATATATTTTGAATTTTTGGGCTTTAGGAATATACTGAGTCAAAAGCTCATTCAGTCCATGAATACCTTCCACAATCAATATTTGATCGTCACTTATCTTCAGTTTTTTTCCTGTCCATTCTTTTTCACCCTTAGGAAAATTGAAAGTAGGCATCTCCACTTCTTCGCCTCTTATAAGTCTTATCATCGTATCATTGAAAAGCCTTATATCTATGGCATCTATCGTTTCAAAATCAAATTCTCCATCTTCACCAATAGGCGTTTCTTCTCTGTTTTTAAAGAAATCATCTATGGAAATTGCTACTGGTTTTAGACCGTTCACTCTAAGCTGTATAAAAAGCCTATTTGCAAAAGTAGTTTTACCTGCAGAAGATGGTCCTGAGATTAGTACAAGCTTTTTGTTATCATGAGAATCAGCAATCATATCAGCAATTTGAGAAATCTTTTTTTCATGTAAAGCTTCAGAAATAAGCATAAGTTCATTTAATTTTCCATTTTCAATAATGTTGTCCATATCCGCTACATTATCAATCTCCATGATGCTTCCCCACTTTTCAAACTCCCTGAAGATATTAAAAAGCTTCCTTTGCTCTTTGAACTCAGGGATAACATGAGGGTTGGACTTCTCAGGAAATCTAAGTATAAGGCCTGGCTCATAAAACTTTAGCTCAAATTTTTTGATATATCCAGTAGATGGCACCATATAACCATAAAAATAATTCTCATGACCATTGCAATTATATACGTTTGCAGTATTTTTCTTTCTATGCTTTAGTAAGCTTACTTTATCAAGCATACCATTATTTTCAAAGCTCCTTATTGCTTCCTCTATGGGAACAAGTCTTCTTTTAAATGGTATATCAGCATCTACCAACTCTCTCATTTTCTTATCTAATCGCTCCACATCTTCCGTGGTAAGCGCTCTTCCATGATGGACTTCACAGTAAATTCCTTTGCTCAAGGAGTGTTCTATGGTAACTCTGCTTTTATCAAAGATTTCATTGACGGCAATAGCCAAAAGAAAAATCAAGCTTCTTGAATAAAATCTATTACCGTAGGATGAGGACGTATCTATGAATTTAACTTCTGCATCTTCTTTCAACCGATACCATAATTCTTTTAACTCATTGTTAACGATTGCTCCTACTATATCATACTTATAATAGCTTTGCGCCTGCTTCACTAAGTCAAAAAGCTTCGTGCCGCAAGGTATTTTCACTGATTTATTATTATGCAAATATTTTACATCTATCATTTCATTCATACAATATCCCTCCTATTGCTGCTACTTTTATTACCCTTTTATTTTCAGAATTTTTCTATAATATGTAGTTATATATTTCATTATACCTCAACAGCATCAGCCTATCAAAAAAAATACATATTTTTTAATTCAAAGAATCAATGTAAATCTTTCATCCTTGAAACAATTCTGTAACATGTAAACAATTTGTAACAACTTGTCGTAAGGTATTCCAATTACAGGCTATTGCAGTATATAATGTAATCAGAAGAAAATACTCTATTCCTCCCCCTCATTTATATGGCGGCATTTACACTTGGTAAATGCCGTATATTGTTTTTTGCATAACGAAAAGAAGGATGGAAAAGCTTTTGGCCCTCTCACATCCTTTTTTCTATTCCGAGGCATATTTTCCTGCTGTATAACCTGATGACCAAGCCCATTGTAAATTAAAGCCTCCACAGTCTCCGTCTACATCTAAAATCTCACCAGCAAAATAAATTCCCTTTACTAGCTTTGATTCCATGGTATTTGGATTTACATCTTTCGTATCTATTCCACCTGCCGTAACTTGTGCCTCTGTCCATGATTGAGTTCCTATCACTTCAAATCTCCACATCTTAAGCTTATGGCAAATGTTTTTCAGCTCTTCTTCAGATACTTCCTTACAATGTTTATGAATGTCAATTACCCCAGAAGCCTTGAGAAGTATTGGTATGAGTCTTTTATTTATTAGACCCACAAAGCTGAAATCTAATGGCTTCTCACAGGCATTCGCCATTCTCTTTCTTAATACTTCCATTAATTCTTCATATTCAAAGTCCCGAAACATATCTACAGTGAGCCAAGGTTTTCTGCCTACTGCAAGTTGTTCTCCAGCCTTACGGCTTAACTGAAAAATCGGTGGTCCTGATATGCCATAATCTGTATAAAGTATTTCTCCGCTTTCTCTTTGAAGCTCTTTATTACCCAAGCCTAATGTTACTGTGCCTTCAAACTTAACTCCTTTTAAAGCTTTCAGAAACGGAGCATCAAGCTTTAATTGGACTAGGGCTGGGAAAGTTTCTATAAGCTTATGTCCAAAAGGTATCACCAGGTCATAGCCGCTTCCATTGGAGCCCAAGTTAGGACTTGCCTTGCCGCCTGCGGCTACAATGACCTTATCTACCGCTAACTTTTCTTTATCCTTTATTCCGATCTCAAAGATGCCCTTTTTTTGTTTTATTTGACTTACATAGCATCCACAAAGCTCTATCACACCAAGTCTTTCTGCTTCATAACGCAGCACATCCAGAACGCTGGAAGCCTGATCAGAATAGGGGTAAGCTTTCCCTTCATCCTCAATTTTGCATTTCACACCAAGCTTTTCAAAAAACTCTATTGTTGCTGGTACATCAAACTGTTTTAAAGTTTCATTTATAAAGCTTTTGTCTTTCCCATGAAATCTGGTAATATCCGTATTTATATTGGTTATATTACACCTTCCATTACCAGTTGCCAGGATCTTCTTACCTACTCTATCTAATCGTTCAAGAATATATACTTTAGACCCTTTTGAGGAGGCAGCAATAGAGGCAACAAGTCCCGAAGCGCCTCCGCCTACTATAGCTATTTTTCTGATACTCATTCTAGTACCTCCTTTTTAAAGACATTTGCTGATCTGAAATCAGCTTAGATTTGCAATCAGTTTAGATTTTAATTTAATTCATCCAAATACTTGTTCAAGCTTTCTGTTCCTGGGAGAACAAACTTTCCTTCTCTTATTATATCCACTTTATCAGAATTACACATTACAGCAGAAATAAAAAGTATGGATTCATAAGGAAGCGTTATATCCGTATGGCAATAAGTATATGCCGCTTCTTCATCCGTCTTTCTGATGATTGATTTTTCATTGTCCCTAGATATGATCTCTTTATGATCCAGCATGTTGTATACAGGTAAATCTTCACATTTTGAATAGCAAGTATCTCCTATGGCAAAATGAGGCCCCATTTTTTCAACGATCAAAACAGGCATAATATTTAATATGTCATACTTCTTTGCCACCACGTGGGCCAAAGTATTTGTGCCTATGGCAAATTCACCTAGAGGCAGTGTTTTATGAGGAAAAAGAAGATTCTCTTCTATATACTTCTTATTTTCCTCAGGATTATTGAAGTTTCTACAATTATATTCTACTACATAGCCATCTTGAAAGGTCAACTCTAAATCAGTATATTTTAAACCCTCTAAGTAAGTGTCCTCGATATGTAAAATACCGTTTGTGCCTTCTAATTTTGGCGTGGTATACACTTCTCCAACAGGTATATTGGCATCTGCTGTACAGTTCAAGAAGTTAGTTTCTTTTTCAGGGTTTTTAATTTCAAAACATTTTACTTTTATGTCTGTTCTATTTTTACCTTTTCCCTTGATATGTACATAATCTGCTCGATCCAATGCATCTACTATTTTTTGTTGTAAAAGCTCATACTCCCCATTATCCAGGGTATTTATTCTAAGGATATCTTCAAATATTTCTTCGAACCGTTCTCCAATCTCTGGCGTTGGAAATGCAATCATGCAAAAACTGGATTCTTCCTTGGGTATATATTTATTTCTTACTGTACCATTAAAAGAATTTATTCTATGTAATAGTTTAGACTGTTCTTCTGAAAGCTTCAAATTGTCCTTTTTATCTTCTGGTGAAAAAGCGGATTCACCAAAGTTTTCAAAGTAAATAATACCGCAGTATTTATCTACAATCCCTTTATTTGCTTCCATACCTTTTTCATAACATTCCATCTGAAGTTTTGCAAAATCTTGATCCAAATAGATAGCATTATCAAATCTATGATCATAGGGATACTGCCTATTCACCTTTGTTGTTTCAACCATCGTTGTAAAAGGTTCATAGCCCCTTGATTTTAACTCACTTATCAAATGCTTCAATAAAGGCTCTTGCCCAATATTGTATACTAATCTTACTGCATTTCTATTTTTCATATCTTTATTATCTCTTTTAAAGCTATACAAAAATGCATCCACTGTAAGCTTAGACATCTGCTTTATCTTATTTTCATCATAACGAAGCAAAAAATTTGCGTATTGTATTTCATTTTCCGAAATATATTTGCCGTATTTAAAAAGATATTTTAAATCAGATAAATCAGCCTTTTCAGCTATATCTGCATATTTATTTATTGCTCCTGAGAGCATTTCAGCAGTGCTTTCTTCACAAAAGTCCATCAAATAATCTTTCTGAAACTTCTTTATTATTCCTTTGATCTCTTCGTAATCATAATTTCCAGAATGTATTTTTTCATACACCATAACAAAAACATGATTATATGCTTCAATCTTAGAGCGTTGGTGAGTTACCGCATATCCAACATATTCCCTCAATCCTGCATATAAAAAAGAAAATAGCTGACCCATACCGTCTCCAAGCTTTTCTATACAAAATTCAGGATTCCCATAGCTTGTTTTATAGTTTCCCGGTTTTAATTCATGGAAAAATTCATTATTTTCCTTTAACAAGTTTTCAAAGCTAGTGCTTTCCAAATAATGATCATTAAATTTTTCCTCATAGTCAACTGCTTTTTCTATCCATTGGGCTGCCTTGTAAAAATATTTATTAAATTCATTTGATTCTCCAAGGCTGCCAGCAACACGATGGGCCTGTTTTATATCCTCAAATATACTTTGAATTTGTGAAACTGATTTAGTATATGTGTCCACAATCATCCCTCCAGCTAAAATTGATAAACTCGCTATGTAAAGATAATACTACTTGATATGTATCATCATTTTCATATTATATTTTATTGAGGCACTTTTCAAGTGTCTCCTGCTGACTAGGAAAAAAAACTATGATATGATACTCATATAATACCATTTTAAAAGCATTGGAGGAACTTCACTTGACTATATCACAATTAGCAACTCAGATTGGCCAATACATCTTCATCATGAATATTCTCCTTGCAGTTGCCCTGGTATTTTTCGAAAGAAGAAAACCTACTTCTACATGGGCTTGGCTTATGATACTTTTCTTTGTGCCTGTTTTTGGATTTTTCATCTATCTTCTCTTTGGTCAGGATATGCGAAAGCAAAAGGTATTCGAGTTAAAGCGAGAAGAAGAAGACAGATTACAAAATATAGTAGATTATCAAGAAGCTTTTTTGAAAAATAATACATTAAAAATAAACGAATCTGGCTTAGAAGCTCACCTTGACGTAATATACTTTCATTTGCTGAGCAACATGGCCCCATATTCCCAGGATAATGAAGTAGTGGTCTATCACGAAGGCAATACGAAATTTAATGACATGATAGAAGACATTAGACGAGCTGAAAAGTACATACACCTTGAATATTACATCATAAGAAACGATCATTTAGGACAACAAATAGTGGATTTGCTGACAAAGAAAGCTATGGAAGGTCTAGAAGTAAAAGTCCTATTTGATGGAATGGGCTGTATCAGGCTTCCAAAGGGATTTTTTAAGGCTTTAACAAAGGCTGGCGGACAAATAGCTTGTTTCTATCCCCCTTTGCTTCCTTATATAAATGTTCGTATGAATTATAGAAATCACCGTAAAATTTGCATTATTGATGGGAAGACCTCCTATATCGGTGGACTTAATATTGGGGACGAGTATCTGGGTCTTTCCAAAAAGTTCGGTTTTTGGAGAGATACCCATCTAAAGATTTCTGGAAGCGCGGTAGATTATCTTCAGCTCAGATTTTTCCTTGATTGGCGATTTGCTGCAAAGGAAGAGCTTGTTTATGATAAAAAGTACTTTCCTAAAAGGGAAGAAATCCAAGGAGTTGGAATGCAAATCGTTTCAAGCGGTCCTGACTCCAAGTGGAGCTCCATAAGGAATGGCTATTTCAAAATGATAAATGAAGCTGAAAAATCAGTATATATACAGACTCCCTACTTTGTACCTGATGATAGTATTCTTGAAGCCTTAAAGGTATCTGCTCTTTCTGGTATTGATGTAAAAGTCATTATCCCAAGCAAGCCGGATCACCCTTTTGTTTACTGGGCATCTCTTTCCTATATAGGAGATTTGCTTCAAGCAGGAGCAAAATGCTATACCTATAATAAAGGCTTCGTTCACAGCAAAATGGTTTTAGTTGATGGACTCATGTGCAGTGTAGGAACTGGCAATATGGATATCCGAAGCTTCAAGTTAAACTTTGAGGTAAATGCTTTCATCTATAACAGAAAAACTACTAAGGAATTAGAAGATCAGTTTATGAAAGACTTAGAAGATTGTACAGAGGTAACCATAGAAACCTATAAGAAAAGAAGCGTAGTAATAAGGTTTAAAGAATCTGTTTCAAGGCTTTTATCACCGATTCTTTAAATCTCCTGTAGATATCATAGTAGATATCATATAAATATTTTAATACAAATTACAAAGTGGTGATAATATGGAAGTAAAAGAAGTCTTAGATATCGCTCTGCGCAGTGGCGAAATTCTACTGACAAGTGGTTCTGAAATATATCGAGTAGAAGATACCATCGATAGAATATGTGGCGCCTATAATGTAAAATCCGAATGTTTTGTTACTCCTACAGGTATATTTGTATCTGGCTTTGCTACCAGCAATACAAGTGATTCAGTATCCTTAATAAAAAGGATTAGAAACAGAACCATTAATCTACACAATATAGAAATAATAAACACCTTTTCAAGAAATCTTCAAAACTCCACAGTATCTTATGATGAGGCATTGCAAGTATTAGATAGTATGAAGACAGCCCCTTATTTCCCTTTTATAAGAAGGTTTTTAGCAGCTGGAATGACCGCTTTTGTCTATGCCATGCTGTTTAAAGGCACCTTTAGGGATGCTGCAATGGCAGCTGCAATAGGTATATTGATTTATAGTCTTCGTGAGGCCATGAATAAAGCTGACCTTTCTCAGTTTTTCGTGGATTTTATTTGTAGTTTTACAGCAGGGCTTATGGCAGTATTGGCATTTAAATCTATGGCTTCCTTAAATATAAATTCAATCATCGTAGGCTCTATTATGATTTTGGTTCCTGGACTTGCCATAACCAATGGCATAAGAGATGCTCTCCATGGTGATATTTTATCAAGCCAGGCGAGAGTTTCCGAAGCTTTGTTTACCGTTACTGCCATTGGCG
>JAUQXG010000360.1 GCA_030834765.1 Lutispora sp. | reverse complement strand
CCTGCATTTTCCAGATAAGACTTTACCACTTGAACGATCTTTTCCTCATCATCTACAACCAATATTTTTATAGAATTCTCTGCCATCTTTATCCCTCACTAACTATATTTACTGACAACAAGGCATTGTAAAACCACCTGCAGCATTCGATTCTTCTACCTCTTGAATCGTTGAATCTGATATTTCTGATAGATCAGCTACTACTAGTATATTACTTCTTATCATACCCATCCAGCAAGAAAATGGAATATTACCTTCTTCTTCTGGAGTAAACTCAATAATATTATCTCCTGGTTTTAATTGTCTTTGCAACTTATATTTTGAAATATAAATCGTGCCATTGCAACCGTTTATATTTTGTTTATCCGCTCTGATATTAAATTCAACAGGGATTCCCTTTTGAACGATGATTGGCGTATATTTATTTGATAGCAAATCTATCGTTACAACTTGTTTATTGCCTTCCATCTTTGCTATATTCCCAACAGGAGCTTTATTCTTATTATTGTCAGCGATGACTGTAGTCTGCATTCCTGATAAACTTAATCCTCTGCCTGCCATTACTACACCAAGGGCGATAACAAGAACTGCACTGAATTTAAGCATTCTATTTGTAAATTTTCGACTAAGTAAAGTACTTACAGCTCCGAACCCAAACATTAAAGGCACTGTGCCCAAGCTGAACATAAGCATAGATGTAGCTCCAGCTATAAAGCTTCCAGTTCCAAGTGCATATAATTGCATGGCTTGAAGAGGGCCGCACGGCATAAGCCCGTTTAAGATTCCAACATAAAAAGGTCCGCTGTTCCCTTTTTTTGTTCTAATCTTATCTCCTAAAAATCTAGGCATTCTAGGATTTAATTTTCTAAGCCAAGGAAATATATGAAGCATATTTATACCCATAATCACCATAAAGACTCCTGCTATTACAGCCACAATTCCTTTGGCTATACCAGGGAAGCTAATCACGCCTCCTAATGCTCCTACAATACCACCGATCACTGTATAAGAAACTACTCTGCCGGCATTATATAAAAAGCTGGGTTTGATTTTATTTTGATTGTTGCTATCATTGTTTGCTTTATACGAAACACATTGTGATAGATTGATTCCTCCACACATTGCAATGCAATGCAGGGATGTGATTAACCCAACCACAAATAGAATTCCATAGCTCATAGATTGCTCTATTTCAGGTATAAAATTAAATCCGATGGTATGATTTATAATCGTATATAAGGCCAATAGGATGATTCCAATTCCCAGCAGTTGATTTAGTGTCAGTTTATCCGATTTTTCTTCTTCACTACTTTCTTTCACTTCGTATCCTGCATCAAATATCACTTTTTCAATGGCACTCATTTCTACAACATTTGAATCATAAACAATATTCACTTTAGCATTTGTGAAGCTTGCATTTGCTTCTGCTATTCCATTTGTCTTTTTAAGTGATTCTTGAATCTTTCTCTCACAGCTTACACATGTCATTCCATTGACTTTTAAGGTCTTCTTTACTAGCTTCTGCCCCATACGCAACCTCCGTCTTTTATTTTAAATATATTATTCAAAATCATACCATTAAATTATGGAGATTTTATGTGGATTGCAATGATTCGAAAAAAAACAGCAAATTCTTGATATCTTATAATAAAAATAAGCACCTCACAACTGTGAGGCGCTAACTGCCTAACTATTTCTTGCCTATTATTTTCTCTTTTAAGGGTTTTAGATTTAATTGAATAAAGGAGTAGAGAGATACCTTTCTCCAGTGTCGGGTAAAA
Source organism: Lutispora sp. (assembly GCA_030834765.1). GTDB lineage: Bacteria > Bacillota > Clostridia > Lutisporales > Lutisporaceae > JAUQXG01. The sequence continues at coordinate 14,680 of JAUQXG010000360.1, read as the reverse complement.
GCACCACGATGTTTTTGCCTTTATTCTCCGCTCTATTTGCTAATTCTGTAGCGGCATATATTGCAGCTCCTGAAGAAATGCCTACTAACAATCCTTCTGATTTGGCAGTCTTTCTAGCTGCATCAAAAGCATCTTCATTTTTCACTTTTATGATCTCATCTATGACCTTTATATTTAAAACCTCTGGCACAAATCCAGCACCTATTCCTTGAATCTTATGCGGACCTGGTTTTCCTCCCGAAAGTACTGGTGAATCAAAAGGCTCCACAGCAACAATTCTTACATTTGGATTTTTCTGCTTCAAGACTTCTCCTACTCCTGTAACTGTGCCGCCAGTACCAACTCCAGAAACAAATATGTCAACATTGCCATCGGTGTCTCTCCAGATTTCTTCAGCTGTGGTTTTTTTATGATATTCTGGATTTGCAGGATTTGTAAACTGTTGAGGCATAAAAGAATTCGGAATTTCTTTTACAAGTTCCTCTGCTTTTTTTATTGCACCTTTCATACCATCAGGTCCTGGTGTTAAAACTAATTCGGCTCCCAATGCTGCAAGCAAACTTCTTCTTTCTATACTCATGGTTTCAGGCATAGTTAATATCATTTTATAGCCTCGTGAAGCAGCGATAAAAGCCAATGCAATTCCTGTATTACCACTTGTTGGCTCGATAATCACGGAGCCTTCTTTTAATATACCTTTTTCCTCTGCATCGATAATCATTGCATACCCTGCTCTATCTTTCACACTTCCGCCTGGATTAAAATATTCAAGCTTTGCTATGATGTTTGCATGGACATCGCTGGTCTTCATATAGTTTTCAAGTTGTAAAAGGGGGGTGTTTCCTATTAGATCTGTTAAACTCTTTGCAATTTTACTCATTTAAACTCCTTCCTGCAGCTATGCTGCATAAAACTAAATTGATAAAGACGATAGCCTTTTTCAAGCTATTACTTCCAAAATTAATTTTAAAAATATATATGTTTCATTCACTGCCAACTTCCAACGAACTTCCATGATATCTTTTCATCCACAGAATCTGCTTACCGATTGACATATTGACTCTTGTTATACTACATAATTATTCATTCCTACTATACCTGTATGTTTTATATATTTTAATAATAATCCTTTCCCATACATCTGTCAATAGTATTCTTTAAAAATATCTTCTTCATTAAAAAAAGAGGAAAACTTTTTATTTTCAAGTTTCCCCCTTCTTTTAATAATGCACTCTTATAAGCCAAAATTTTATATTTTTATTGCTCCATCCTAAATCCCAAGGCACCTTGCTTCTATCGGTGTTGTGGCAGGTAACAAGTGCATAACCTTTAGAATCTGCACCGGTCACAGTGGCTACATGACATACATCACCTTTTTTTTCATAAGCGACGATATCTCCCGGCAGCAGTTTATAGGACAGCTTATATATTTTATTATATGTTCCATACCCGATTAAGGAAGCTCTGCCACTGTTTAACCAATACTCCTTAAACTTATATGCATTTAGCCAGGCTGCTGTGCCATCGCCTTTATTGTAATTCCAAGTTTTATTTTTTTTAAACTTTCCACCTTCAAATAATATCTGTGATGCAAAATTTGCACAGTCCCCACCTTGAGGGTTAAAATCTCTATATTTACTATTGTATTTATAGCTATATTTTTCTTCTGCAGCAGCACCACAAAACTTTTCTGCATATTCCACAGAAGCGATTCTTCTCTCATTGATTTTAGAAAAGTCCCGAGGACTCTGTGCATTTATAAAAGTCTTTATTTCCTCATTTTTTATATTATCAAGATTTAATGAATCCATAAAAGGATCTGTATACCATTCTTTCACAATATTCCAAGATTCATCTTTATTTTCAAGAGCAATGGAATGATAGGTGCCTATTCTAAAGGTATTCTCCTCATCTGGTTTATCTTCATAAACATATTTATATTCTGTAGTAGCCAATAAATTTACTGAATATCTTTGTTCCTTCCTATCAGATCTCCTCACAATCAATCTTGTTTTTATGCCTATAAATTTAATGCCTTGCTTCTCTGACCAGGTATGCAAATATTTCATTTTCTTTACTTCATATTCATATGCCCAGGTCCCGTACTTTGTATTCTTATCATAATAAGCTTCTATTACTTTAGGGTCATTATCTAAAATGCCTTTGTTTCTCCCATCAAATACTGCTTGCAACAAACCATTCAGCTCTTCATCTACCGTCATCGTATTTAAAACTGGAGCAATCTTTTCATATGTAATAGATCCCATCAGCAAAATAATTAATGCAACTGCTCCAATACAAGTCTTCATATTTAAAAAAACTTTGAATTTCAAATGCTCCCCCCCTGACAGATAATTATAGTTTTATATAAATATGTCAGGTTTTTTTAATAAATACCGAGATTTTTAATTATGATGCTTCTTTTCTCTTAGCTTTTCTACTATTTTTTCTTTATACAATACACTAAATATAATAAACACTGCCACAATAATGGAAGCAATAATCACCTGTGTATAGCTGCCTTCTCCAATATGAGCACCGATATAAGAGGATGCAAAAATCCCAGGGAATCTGCCTACCAATGAAATCACAAAGAATCTCAAGGGATCTATAGGTGTAATCCCTGCAAAGTAAGTAAGTATATCCTTTGGGAAACCAGGGATGAGAAATAAAATGAACATAGCAAGTTCATATTTGTTGGTATTCATCAAAAACTCAAATTTCTGAAAACTCTTTTCTGATAATAACTTTTTTAAAACCTTATACCCTAGTAGCCTAGAAAAACAAAATGCACCTATTGCACCTATTAAAATCCCTAAACAAGAGATTAATGTTCCATAAAACGTGCCATATATATACCCTCCTGCAAGCTGTATCACCTCTCCAGGTATGGCTGCAATCACTACTTGAAGAATTTGCATACCTAGGAAAACCAATATACTGGTGTTTCCAAAAGAATTAAGATACGTTCTAAATGTATCTGGACTTTGCAATATTTCAGCAATCCTATGAGAATATCTGATTGTCACATAAGTGATGGCACCAATAAAAATACAAATAGCAATGCTATTTATTATTAAATTTCTTTTTTCTTTATCCATGGTAATCCCCCTAATGCATCTTATGTACTTTCCATTATTCTAACCTAATTCATATCTCATATTCCACAAAAAGATGAAAGCCATTATCTATCATATAGACAATGGCTTTTATCCTTTATATGTTTTTTACGTTCATCACTCTCATGGCATTTAATACAGCAATCAATGCAACTCCTACATCAGCAAATACTGCTTCCCACATGGTTGCTAACCCGCCTGCACCAAGTATTAACACAATAGCCTTTACAACAAAAGCAAATATAATATTTTGCCACACAATTGTTCTTGTTCGTTTAGAAATCTTTATTGCAGTGATTAACTTATATGGCTCGTCTGTCATGATAACTATATCCGCGGCTTCTATGGCGGCATCAGAGCCTAATCCTCCCATTGCTACACCTATATCTGCGCTTGCCAATACTGGCGCATCATTTATCCCATCACCTACAAATATTACTTTACCTTTTGACACAGTCTTTCTTTTAAGCTTTTCTAAGATTTCTACCTTTTGACCTGGCAGCAGCTCCGTATATACTTCATCAAGGTTAAGCTGTTCTCCTATTTTTTCTCCTACTGCTTTTATGTCACCAGTCAGCATTACGGTTTTCTTAATACCCATTTGCTTTAATCCAGCTATGGCCTTAGCCGCATCTTCTTTTACCTCGTCGGAAATGATGATATGTCCTCCATATACCCCTTGTATGGCAATATAGACTATGGTTCCCAATGCATCTACGACTTCAAATTGTATATTTTCTTTTTCCATCAGTTTTCGGTTGCCAGCCAGTATCAATTTCCCGTTTATCTTCACACGAATACCGTGACCTGATATTTCTTCATAATCTTGAATCTCATCTTTATTTATCTCTTTACCAAATGCCTTCTGTATTGATGTTGCGATAGGATGAGTGGAAAAGCTCTCTGCATATGCTGCCAGCTTTAATAACTCCTCTTCTGCAATATTCTCAGATGGTTTGATTGCAGTCACTTTGAAAATACCCTTGGTCAAAGTTCCTGTTTTGTCAAACACTACCGTATCAACATTATTTAAAGCTTCCAAATAGTTGCTTCCCTTTATCAGTATCCCATTTTTCGAAGCACCTCCGATGCCTCCGAAAAATCCCAAAGGGATGGAAACTACTAAGGCACAAGGGCAAGAAACTACCAAAAATACCAGCGCCCTATAAAGCCAATCTGAAAATTCAGCCCCTTGTATAAAAAGTGGCGGAATCGCTGCTAAGGCAACTGAAATGAACACTACAATTGGTGTATAATATTTAGCAAACTTCGTGATGAAGTTTTCTGTAGGTGCTTTCTTGGTGCTTGCATTTTCCACTAAATCTAGAATTTTAGATACGGTTGATTCACCAAATATCTTTGCAACTTCTATGGTTAAAACACCATTTTTATTGATAAAACCAGATAGTACATCATCACCCATCTCTGCATCCCTTGGCAATGATTCCCCTGTCAAAGCTGATGTGTCTAAAGTTGATTTACCATCTATCACTCTGCCATCTAAAGGAACCCGCTCACCAGGTTTTACAATAATGATATCTCCCACTTCTACTTCATCGGGAGAAACCTTCTTTATCTCAGAGCCAATTTTTAAGTTAGCAAAATCTGGTCTTATATCCATCAAAGCTTTTATGGATTTTCGCGAATTATTTACTGCTGCATCTTGAAAGAATTCTCCTATTTGATAAAAAAGCATAACTGCCACGCCTTCAGGATATTCACCTATAGCGAATGCACCAATAGTGGCTATGCTCATAAGAAAATTCTCGTCAAATACTTGCCCCTTTGCAATATTCCTTATGGACTTTAATAATACTTCTCCACCTATTAACAGGTAGGATAGAAGAAATAAAGGCAGCTCTATTATGTTTTTTGAATCTATAAATATAGCAATAAAAAATATAGCTGCTCCTATTCCAAATTTTACAAAGTCACCTTTATCACGCTTTTCATTATGAACATGGTCGTGCTCATGATCCTCATGATGTGCATGTTTTTTCGAATCTATTTCTATCATCAATACATCAGATTCAATCTTATATACTATCTTTTGTACTTCTTCCACAATCAACTTCATGTCATTTTTATCATCTATTTCAAGTTTAAGCTTCTTCGTAACAAAATTAACTGAAGCATCTTCAATCCCATATAAGGATTTAACGCCATCTTCCATTTTGGCAGCACAATGTGCACAGCTAAGACCTTCTAAAACAAACTCTCTCTTTATAAGCGACAATAAAACACCCCCTAATATTTTTATAAATTTTACTCCATAATGTGTATTAATCCGTAGTCAAATATTTGTTTTATATGCTCATCATCAAGGGAATAATACACTACTTTGCCTTCTTTTCTGAACTTTACTAGTCTTGATTGCTTCAGAATACGCAATTGATGTGAAATAGCAGATTGATTCATGCATAGCAATGCAGCTATATCACAAACGCACATTTCTGATTCCAATAGGGCACATATTATTTTTATCCTCGTACTATCTCCTAACACCTTAAAAAACTCAGCTAAATCATATAGCTTTTCTTCCTGAGGCATGATACTCTTCACTTTATTTATGATGTCCTCATGAATTATAGTGCAGCTGCAGCTATCTTGTATTGACTTTTCGTAATTCATATTTATCCTCCTTTATATGTACATATGCGCATTCGTTCATATATTATATTAGTTATTATATGCTCACCATTTTTAAATGTCAACTATATTTAAATAAAAAAATAAGACCAAACCATGGTATAGGCTTGATCTTATTTTTTATTTAAATCAATATTAATATGTTTCTACAAATACCTCAAAATAGCTTTTTGGATGTGCACATGCAGGACATAGCTCGGGAGCACCTTCTCCTTCATGTATGTATCCGCAATTATCACATTTCCATTTCACTGGGCTTTCTTTTTTAAATACTGCATCTGTTTCTATATTTTTCAATAGTTTTCTATAACGAGCTTCATGATGTTTTTCAACTTCACCAATTTTTCTAAATACTACTGCTACAGCTGGAAAACCTTCTTCTTCTGCAGTCTCAGCAAAATTTTTATAAAGATCTGACCATTCTTCTAATTCTCCGTCAGCAGCTGACAAAAGGTTAGCTTTTGTATCCCCTAATCCTACTGGATAATCTGCATTGATTTGTACCATTTCACCATTTAAGCTCTCATTTAAAAATTTAAAAAATCTTTTGGCATGTTCTTTCTCATTGTCTGCTGTTTCTGTAAAAAGGTTTGAAATCTGCACATAGCCTTCTTTTTTTGCAACTGAGGCATAATATGTGTATCTATTTCTAGCTTGTGATTCACCTGCAAATGCCTTCATAAGATTTTCAGCAGTTTTTGTTCCTTTTAATGACTTCATGAAATTACCTCCTTCATTTAATTCAATAATCTAGTTCTACAAATAATAATATTCTATAAACTTTATGATTTTCCTCTTTTAACATAGTAAATTTCACCAATCAGTCCATAAGAATTGTAAACATTTCTTGTGGTATCCGAATAGACTTAACGATATATGCAAAGCTTCCCATAGGTGTTTCAATAGCTACTTTATCATTTTTCTTCTTTAGCAGCAATGCTCTGCCCATAGGAGATAAATAGGAAGCACCCTCGAAATTCGGAATAGCTTTACTCTCAAAAGGTGATATGATTTGATAGGTTTCCAATTCATTGTCTTCCTCTGCTACTAAATCCACAACACTGCCAATGATAACAAAAGGACATTCTGATTTTTCTATATCATGAGCTGTGGTATTAGAAATATAATATTCGATTTCCTTAAAATACTTATCAAATATGGTTTCAAAGTCTTCTCGGTCATCAGTTGTTCCTGGATAATACTTTTCTAATAGCCGTTCCTTTTCTTCCTCCATATCAACTAAATGTTTTACAAGTATTTGGAATACTTCTTTTGATGATATTATTTTATTCATCTACATCACTCCCCCAAATTTTATAATAACAGCACAGCAGTTCTTCATGCCGTACAAAGCATTTACGCTACCTTAGATTGAATTACATTAAATGGTAGTACTGTAAAAATACAATAAGGCACTTCGCACGAAATTGCGAAATGCCTTAATCTTTAGATTACTATTAATATATCATATATGTTAATCATTGTCAACGCTGGTTCCATCTTACATTAAATGTATGATAATCCATTAACTTGTTACAAATTTAAGGATTCTCTCTTCTGTTAAGGGCCTGCTTATGATATAGCCTTGTATTACATCACAATCATTGGATTCTAGAAAGTCAAGCTGCTGAACTAGTTCAACTCCCTCTGCTACTACACTAAGATTCATATTATGAGCTAATTGCACTATGGAGCCAATGATTTTCCAATCATCTTTATTTCCTAACATAATATCATCAACAAAAGACTTATCTATTTTTACAATATCTATAGGCAGCCTCATGAGATATGTCAATGATGAATATCCTTTACCAAAATCATCTAAGGATATCTTCACACCATATCTCTTTAATTCCTCTAACTTCTCAACATTTGATTCAAATGCAGCTAATAAGGTTGATTCTGTTATTTCCAGTCCTAAAGAGTGAGGGGGAATTCCTGATTTTTGTATTGCTGATTTTACTTTGTATACAAAATCGCTTTGTACCAACTGTATCGTAGAAATATTCAATGAAACAATAATATCATGGCGTACATTCTTCCATAGATAAGAAGTAAAATCACATACAGTTTTGAGTACCCAATCCCCGATCTCTATAATAAGTCCTGATTCTTCTGCTATAGAAATAAACTTGTCTGGAGGAACTAATCCCAGTTGAGGATTGTTCCACCTGATCAGGGCCTCAATTCCAATTATCTTCTTTGTATCAATATGGTACTGGGGCTGATAATTCATAGAGAACTCATTATTTGCAATAGCATTTTTCAGATTGTTTAATATACTGACTCGCTCAGCCACTACCTTATTCATAAAATTTTCATAATAGGCATACCCGTTCTTACCGTGCTCTTTTACATTATACATTGCCGTATCTGCATTCTTTAAAAGCTCTTCGTAGTTATTACCATCATCAGGATAAAGGACTATTCCAGCACAAAAAGTTATATTCAAATAATTCTCTTCCAGCAAAAAAGGCTCCTTAAATATAGTTATCATATCCTCTAAGAAATCAGTAACATATTGTTTATCGCCAATATTCTTTAAAGTTATGACGAATTCATCTCCCCCTATCCTAAATGCGCAAGCATTATTCTGTTTCGTTATGGTATTTAGCTTGTCTCCGATATTTACAAGAAATCGATCCCCTTCTGTATGTCCAAAGGTATCATTGATTAGCTTGAAATCATCCAGGTCAATATATATGAGTACATGCTTTTCATCATCAGAGCACTCTTTAAATCCGGAATCAATATATTCCTTCAAAGACTCTCTATTAGGTAGTTTCGTTAGCTGGTCATAAAAAGCCAGATTCTCGATTATATTTTGTTTTTCTTGAAGCAAGTTTTTCGAACTAGTGATCTCTTCAAGCTGCCTTTTTAGCTCATTATCAGAAGCCGCCAATTGCTGATATACTGCTAAAACCTCTGTATTACTTTGTTTTAGCTCCTCTTCGGCCTTGATTCTTTTATGTATGCTTAAAAGAAGTACAGTTATAAAATAACTCATCATTAAAAATATAATGATTATGCCAATAACCATATTTTTATATGTTTCATAGAAAGAAAAAGGCTTATTTATAACAATGCTTTCTTTTGGAAGATAAGCCAAATCGATATTATATCTTTGAAGCTGTATGTAATCGAATTTATATTCAACTGTTTTTTTGTTGATTGGCTTTAAACTTTCAATGTTTTGCCCCTCAAGTATTTGCTTAGCCAAACTTCCACTATAAGCACCTTGAAACTTTGAACTCAAAACACTTCCGCCTACAACCCCACTGCCCAGCCGAAAGTCATATACATCATATATTGGAACACTGCTGAATTTACTAATGATGCTGCTGAATTCTTCCTGTTCCATTGTTAATCCTAAAAAATCAGCTGAGTAAGAACCCATTATGATGATACTATCTTTATGAAGTGTTGTTACAGTTTTATTTATTTCATCCAAGCTCATATGATTCATCTTATGTATCTTCACATTACTAAAAGCTAACTGTGATATTGCAGTCTCAATATTCCCTGCCGATCCAATACCACTTTCAGAATTATCATATATCAAATAGATATCACTTATATTTGGATTGATCTTTAATGCCAATTGCAATGTTCCATAAGAGTCTATTACCTCATAAACACCTGTGATATTTTCTGTTCCTTCTAACAAGATATCAGCCTTTTCCTTAAAAACCCCTGAAAATGAAATAGGAGCATCACGAAACAGCTCTTTTCTGTTTTCTATGGCGAATTCCAAAGCTGCATCGTCTGTTGTTATAATCATATCTATAGGTATCTCGCCATACTTATGCTTATATAGTTCTTTTAGAATTTCTAAGCTTTCTTTATGTGGATGGTGCTTCCAGTCCAGATATTCAACGAATATTTCTATTGATGCTCCATCCTTGCGCAAGGTATTCATTATTTCGTCTGTTTGACTATCTGTCCATTTAAATCCTTTATTGTATGAGTTTATTATTAATACTTTTTTAGGGTTTATATCTGCATTAGATATCATACTATTTATATAAAAAATAAAAGCAAAACAAATACATAATATAGTTCCAATAAAAATATTCTTTATTGCCTTTTCCTTCATCACTCCACCTCCTTGCTGCTTTAGAAAAACCAACAGAACTAATTGATAGAATATTCAAATTATATATTAATATCTATATAATACTATTAATGTTTATAAAATACAATTAAAATTTGTCATATTATGTCGAGTCATATAGCAAAAATAAAAAGTTCCAATTAAATATTTAATCGGAACCTATATACAGCAAGATGTATTCAGGCTACTGGAATTCACTTGTAATTTCTTGTATAGAATCTTCTTGAAGGCTTTCACTGGGCTTTACCTCAATTACATTTACCTTTTCTTTCAAAACCCGATTTTCTTCTTCTAGCTTGCTTATAGTTTTAGAAAAACCTTTTAGCTTCATGCTAAGCTTTACCTGCTGAATCGTACCTAAAAACAATACCACTACAGCACCAGCAATGGCACTGATAATTATTACAAGGGCCTGGGATATGGTATATGTAGCGAACAAAACATTGATATTTACACTTCCGGAATTCTGAATTGCAAAAAAAGCTACCAATAATGACAGAATCAAAGAAATAATAAACTTCAAAGCCATAATTTTACACCTCCTATATGAAATATATCATATATATTTTACTTTGTAATTCTAAAAATAAAGGCTACCTGTTGTTAAAAAATGTTACAATCAGGGTCACCAGTAAGCATATTCCTAGGACTAAAAAACTGATTTTCCAGGGGCTTAGCGGTGCTTCTCCATTTACTTTACCAGTCTGACCATTTATAAGATATTTAAAGGTCTTGCCTTTGTAGGTATATGCAGAAATCCATAAAGGCAGTAAAATATGTTTGAATTTTATATCCTTATAATTCGTATCAACAAAAAGGGCCCTTACTTCATCTGCATGAATATCAGCAGTAATTTCTGCCCTTATTTTATTGCTGATTTTCCCCTTTGCCGTTTCCCAGCCTTCCTTAATTCCTATAGTATATTTTTCAGCAAGAAATCCTGATAAAAATTCCGGTTTATATTGTGTCAATTCATACAAATCAAAGGGCTCTATTGACTTGATCTTATCATTGCCAAACATTTTAGAAGCATTAATCAGCTCATCATTATAATATTTTGAATAATCGCCGGTTACACTTCTCCATCTTATTTTTCTAACCTGCTTTGGAACTTGTCTTCTTTTACCATTTACTTCTTCCCATACATACTCCGTAACATAATAATAGTCGCCTGCTTGTGCAGTATAATTTGAATATGTATCAGAATCATAGGTAAAACATGGATAATATACCCCTGTAAGTTTATTATTCTGATAGCTCTTTTTTAGAGCATTCGGAGCAAGAAACTTACTTTTTATCCATTTGATAAACCCCTCTTCAGCTCCTTGCTTTGTGATTTTAAAAGGAATAAGGGTTTCAGGAACAACACCTGCATCCTTTTCTAGCTTTTCGATATGAGAGGACCCACAAAAAGCACAAAATTGAGCTTGACTGCTGTCGGCCAAAATAGTTTCAGCACCACAATTTTCACATTTTATTACTCTCTTTTTTTCTCCCCAATTTTTAGATAATCCTTCTTCTACAGAATTTATATCATACTCTTTAATTTCATCTGAAGTCTTTTCAATTTCAACTTTATTTGAACAATAGCCGCATAAAAGCTGTTGCGTTTTTATATCAAACTCCATACTTCCACCGCATGCAGGGCATTTGAATGTGTCAGTATCAGCTTTTTTGCTCTGGATATTACTAAAAGGTGCTTCTTCCATATGCTTCCCTCACCTACATCTTATTGCCACATTCTGGACAAAATTTTACTTCTGCTTCTACTTTAGTTTTACAATTAGGACAATTTCTTTCCACTGTTTGGGAAGAACCACATTCCGGACAAAATTTTTGATTTGCTGCAATCTCTTTTTTACAGCTAATACATTTTACTAAGCTAGGTCCGGCTGTTTTTCCACAATTGCTGCAAAATTTTTGTCCTGCCTCAATCTGTGAATTACAGTTGCCGCACAATAAAGGTTTTGCTTCTGTATTAGGTGTCTGCTGTTCTTTGTACAGGTTTTGTCCCATCATACTGCCTAAGACACTTCCTACACCAATTCCTACGCCCGCTCCTGCTACTCCTCCTGGATTTTGTGCTGCATCTCTTATGGCTTCTGCTGCTTGGTACTGAGCATATTGACCCATATTGCCTATTATCCCCATAGAAGTTCTCTTATCAAGGGTCTTTTCCACCTCTTCAGGCAAGCTTATATTTTCTATATAAAAAGAAGTAATCTCTAGTCCATAATCTCCAAACATGCTTTGGAATTTATTTTTTGCAGCTTGGCTTAATTCATCATAATTAGATGCAAGATCAAGGGCCGATATATTTGCCTCACCTAGCAAGTCTGAAAGTCCTGAAACGATGAATCTCTTCAATTGCCCTTCTATGCTTTCTACATCATATTGCTGATTGGTGCCAAAAATCTCTTTCATCAGCTTAACTGTGTCCACTGCTTTAAAAGAATATATACCAAAAGCTCTAAGTCGAATCATTCCAAACTCTTTATCTCTCATCATGATTGGATTTGTCGTTCCCCATTTTTTGTCTATAAATTGCTTCGTATTTATAAAATAGACTTCTGCTTTAAAAGGTGAATTGAATCCATATTTCCATGACTTTAAAGTAGTTAAAATAGGCATATTTTGTGTTGAAAGCTCATATCTGCCTGGAGAAAATACGTCAGCAATCTTTCCCTCATTAACGAATATGGCCATTTGAGATTCCCTAACAGTTAGCTGGGCTCCCATTTTTATTTCATTATCTGCAACGGGAAAACGATATACTAAAGTATCAGTTGACGTATCAGCCCACTCAATCACTTCAATAAATTGTTTTGATATAAAACTGAACAAACCCATACTCTTACCTCTCTTTGAATTATATTTTTATTTGTTTAATGCTATCATAGCATTTTAATTGGATTATTTAAACGAATTTTACTTTAAATTTATTAATAATAGTTATTGACAAATACCAATTATTTCTATATAATGAAATCATAAACTAAATATATAAAAATTTATAAGAGGTGTATGAGATGAAAAAATTAATAAATAAAATATTTCATTTAAATAATGTAAATAGATATTCTTCTTTTGATGAGTTATGCGTGAATGCGCGGGGCGAATTGGGCAGCTATTGCAAAATCGAAAAAAATTATAAAAACTAAAAAGTTTCACAAAAATATTTGGCACGGTATCCTGTATTGCAATACAGGATACCGTGCTTTTAAATTTGTATTAAAAATTCTATTTAAATAAATAAGATGTCATGGACATAGAACCCATTAAGCAGGAATCATTATAAACGGAAATATCATCATTTCCATCTGTTGCACCTAACACATAAAGCAATGGAAAAAAGTGATCTGGGGTCGCTACTGCCAATGCTGAAGATTTTCCTGCCTTCTTATAATCTACAACATCCTGATAATCATGCTTAGTGATTTTATCTTTCATATAATTATCAAACTCATATGCCCAATCATATCCACCAGCCATACTCATATTTATGATTGAAAGATTGTGAACTACATTTCCACTGCCTAAAATCAGAACACCGTTTTCTCTTAATCTTTTTATTTCTTTTCCTGTGTTGAAATGAATATCTGCATTTGCTCTTCCATCTACACTCAACTGATATACAGGAATATCTGCATTTGGATACATCACATGCAGAACAGAACATGCACCGTGGTCATAGCCCCAGCTGTTATCAATCATTGTATCTCTGCTTATTAAATTCTTTGTAAAACGTGCCAGCTCAGGAGTACCAGAAGCTTTATAATCCACTTGGTATAGTTCCTTTGGAAAACCATACATATCATATATCATTCTTGGATGAGCCTCATCCATGATTCTAGTACCACTGGTATACCAATGGGCTGAAATAACAAGAATTGCTTTAGGTCTTGGTATTTCCGAGGCAATTTTTCGCCAATTCTTTGTAAACTCGTTATCTTCAATTGCATTCATAGGAGAACCATGTCCTATAAATAAAGCTGGCATTCTTTCCATTTTAACAACCACCTATTTTCATTTAATCTTCATACTGTTTTCAAAAGTATATCACAATACTTACCAAGCTTAAAATTCTATTAACACAAACCTTTATGAATACACAGCAGGCAGTGGAAGTGTTACCATTTATTATACTGAGACAACCTATGAAGTATAGGGCTATTATATTTTTATGGTTTTGATAATTAATAATTTTTATCTTATATAAAATACTTAAACTACAATATTTATTATTTATTCTTTATCATTGTTCTATAGATATCGTAAATTATAAATGGTATCAACAAAACATAAAGAAAAGCATATCCTAATTCATTTGAACGGTAGCTTAGATAAATTATGGCTGTGCACATAAAGGCTAAAAAAGCGAAACATATTATTCTAAAAATTGCATTTGATTTATTAGATAAGATACTATAAATATTACAAGCAGTACAAATAAGAATGATGATTATAATACATAGAATTAAATAAAAATCTTGCTTATTCTCCATTGAATATATGATGAACTTTGAATCAAAGCATATCATATCAATAAGTACTATAAAAAACAAAAAAATCAGCGGAAACAATGCTCTAAAGATATTTTTCTTCATAAGCTCCTCCGAAACAGATAATTTTACATATAATTAATTATATCTCACAATCAATTATATGTAAAATTATCTATCATGTGTAAATTTAAGTAATATAATACAGAAGGAATTTTCAATGTCCAATCTCTATGATTATCTTACTCACGATTTAGCGTTTCAAAGTTGAATTGCTGCTTATCTCCCATTCTCTT
>JAUQXG010000359.1 GCA_030834765.1 Lutispora sp. | reverse complement strand
TTCCGTTTGGGTTTAGAGGCATTTTTTCTATTTGTATAAAGTATGAGGGTATCATGTATTCTGGCAGTCCTTTTGTCAGGTGTTCTCTTATTTCTCCTACTGTCAGTTCTCTGTTTCCTACTATGTATGCACATAGATATTTGTTGCCGCCTTCCTCTTCTTTTGCTATGGTTACGGCTTCTTTTATGTCTTCATGCTCTAGTAGGGCGTTTTCTATTTCTCCCAGTTCTATTCTAAAGCCTCTTATTTTTACTTGTTGGTCTATTCTTCCCATGAATTCTATGTTGCCATCTGGCAGCCATCTTGCCAGGTCTCCTGTTTTATACATTCGCTCTCCTGGTATGAAGGGATTTTCTACAAACTTTTCTCTAGTCAGTTCTTCTCTGTTTAGATATCCTCTTGCTAATCCTTCTCCGCTTATGCATAGTTCTCCAGGTATTCCTATGGGCTGCAGGTTGTTTTGTTTGTCTAGTATGTATGCTTTCAGGTTTGCCATTGGCTTTCCTATTGGTACGGTTTCTATTTTTTTTGTTTCTTCTATGGAGTATTTTGTTGCATAGATTGTGGTTTCTGTCGGTCCGTATATGTTTTCTATTTTTACTTTTTCTGTCAGCATGCGGAAGCGTTTTATTAATTCTTTTGATAGTGCTTCTCCTGCAGTGAATATGTATTTTAGTTTGCTTAATTTTTCTGCTTCTTCTTTTTTGATTCCGTCAATAAATATCCCAAACATGGATGGTACAAAGTTTATATGGGTTACCCCTTTATTCTCTATTGCTTTTAGTATTGCTTTAGGATCTTTTTCCTCTTGTGGTTCTAATATGACTAGTCTGCCTTCTCCTATGAACCAGCCAAATAGTTCTGTTACTGATACATCAAAGGTATATGCTGTCTTTAGAAGGTATGCATCTTCCTTATCCATTGGATATTCCCTTTGTAGTGCCCATAGTATGTTCATTACACTTTTATGTTCTATCATGACTCCTTTTGGTTTTCCTGTGCTTCCTGATGTGTATATGATGTATATCAGGTCTTTGGAATGATTTATATGGGTAAGGTTTGTCCCTTCAAATTGTTCATATTGTGTTTTTTCTTCCAGATCTATTGTTTCTCCATCAAATTCTATTGTTTTGTTCTGCTTTCCCTTTGTCAGTAGTATCCTTGTCCCACTGTCTTCTAGCATGTATTCGATCCGATCTTCGGGGTAATCTGGGTCTATTGGCAGGTAAGCTCCTCCTGCTTTTAAGATGCCTAGTATACCTATTATCATTTCTACGGATCGCTCTACCATGATTCCTACAGGTTTATTTGGTCCTACTCCCTTATTTCTAAGGAGCTTCCCTAATTTATTGGCTTTCTCGTTCACTTCTCTATAGCTTAGTTTTTCTTCTCTATATTCTATTGCTGCTTTGTTTCCTTCATTTTCTGCCTTTTCTTCAAATTGCTCATGTATTGTCTTTTCTTTTGGATACTCTTTTTCTGTTCCATTGAATTCTGCTAATAACTGCAAAGTTTCTTTATTTGATAACATCGCAACTTTATTGATATGACATAGATAATCTTCTAATATGCTTTCTATAATATTTATAAAATGAAATGCTATTCTCTGAATTGTTGACTCTTTAAAAGCTTTATTATATATAAAATGCAGTTCTATACTGTCAAAAATGATTATTTCTAATGTTAATTTATAATTTGTTGTACTATAGTTGGAATATGAAGTGATTGCTAAACTGCTTTCCTCTTTTTTCATAAGCTTGTTCAGGGGATAGTTTTCAATCACTACAATGGAATCAAATAAACTCTCACCATTATGCAAACCACTGCAGGATGTTATATCTACTAAAGGTGTATTTTCAAACTCTCCATGTTGTATTAACGCTTCTTCAATCTTCCTAATAAGCTCAATAACAATTTCATTTTCATCTGATTTTACCCTGATAGGCAGCGTATTAATAAATAATCCTACCATATCCTCAATACCATTAATTTTGGCTTTTCTTCCTGATACCGTTGCTCCAAACACAACATCAGAATTATTATTATACTTCTGAAGCATGATTCCCCATGCACTATATAATAATGATGCCAACGTAAATTTATTACTTATTGAAAATAACTTTATTTTCTCACTAAAGCTTTTTTCTAATGTTATAGTATATTCACTTGGTTCACTTTCCTCACATAATTTCTTGTTTTCTTCAGGTAACGATGTCTTTATATCAAACCCTGATAAATATTTCTGCCAGTATTTTTCCTGTTCACGCTTATCTTGATTTCTACATAACTTAATAAATTCTTTAAACTTATTTTTATGTACTAACTTTAATTCACTGCCGGTTGCAAAGGAGTGATATGCACTAAAGAACTCCCCTAATATGATTGAATTGCTCCAGCCATCATACAGAATATGATGATTGCTAATTATCATTTGATGCTCACAATTATTAAGCTTGATCAATGTTACTCTGAAAGGTTCTATACTGATATTTATATATTCTTCTCTATCTGCTCCTATAATCTCATTGATAATATCAACCTTATTCTTATCAACTCTATCAGATATATCAAACTTTCTTATTGAAGCATTACAGTTTTTTAACACTATTTGGATCGGCTTATCCAGCTTGTCCCATCTTATTATAGTTCTTAACATTTCATTGCTCTTACATACATAATTCCAAGCATTTTCAAATGCCAATTCATCTATATTACCTTTTAAACTCAAATTAAGCTGCTCTAAATAATAATTACTATTTGGATTGCTAATATAATGAAACAACATTCCTTCTTGAACAGAAGTTAAGCTTAATATATCTTCTATGTTACCTTTGTCCAATTTGTCTGAAACACTCATCTTAATCTACTCCCTTATATATAGTTAAAACTCATGAAAAATGTTAAATATATACATTATGTGTCGATTTTTTATACAGTTGTATCAGTGTTTAAGCCATGTAGTCATAAAAATTACTAATAATTATTCTAAATTTACATTATAATATATAATAATACACCCAAAATAATCAGAATTTTGTAATTTTTTAGTGTCGAAATATATTTTATGGTGTCAAAATATATTGTACGATGTCATTATTTTAAATCAGTTATTTCTCCTGTAAGAATTAAACATATAATATGCATCTTTTTTAGTTTTTCATATGGGGAAAATCATATGTTTCGATATATGATGGACTTGTTTAAAAAACTCCTACGCCTAAATTAACAGGAGTTTTTTGACTATAAATATATTACTAAACTTAGCTAAATTCTATGAACCTTGCTATGAAATGACTGATGAATCCGGATTTGTGAAGTGTCTTGGCATATTTTTTATGTATTATGGACTTGTTTCACTGATATATTTCATAAAACTACCATTATACTATTTACAAAATCTTGAAATCAGAGTATAATATTATCAATTTAATAAAAAGAAGACGATGATAGAGACAGTAAACATTTTTGAAAAATCACAGCGAGCTAGGAATAGTGGAAGCCTAGTATTAATTAGATTATGTTGAATATCCCTCTGGAGTTTCAGTCCGAATTCTAAGTAGGTACTGACGATTTTCTACCGTTAATAGAAACGCATATGTTAGTATGTAGTATTAGGTGGTATAACGAAATTTAGGCTTTCGTCCTGTTACAGGGATGAGGCCTTTTCTTTTTTGTACCACAAAAATCAGAAGTTAACTTCAGGAGGTGGTATCAATGATTGATGATGATATTAGCGATATTTTTTACATAGAGACTACAAGTATTAATAATTTTAGGAGTGATGAATATGAAGTATAACCCAGAAATTCCAAGAGCTCACTATGATGGATATGGAAATAGAGAATGGGAGCGACTAGAAAAGGATAGATTAGGAGAACTATTATATCATGTACATCTTGATATACTAAAACGATATATCTCTGATTCAGATAATGTGATTGAATTAGGAGCAGGTGCAGGAAGATTCACAAAAGATATTGTAAATATGTCCAAGTCCTTAATTACTTCTGATTTATCCTCAGTTCAAATTGAAATTAATAAAAGAAAAATGGAGGAATTAGGACTTATTGATAAAGTAAAAAATTTTATGATTTTGGACATAACCAATTTGGAGGGTATCGCAGATAATACTTATGATGTTGCTGTATGTATTGGAGGACCAATTAACTATTTATTCGATAAAGAAGAAAATGCGATAAATGAAATGCTAAGAATACTTAAATCACATGGCAAATTGATTCTTGGATCAATGTCATTAATAGGTGCATTAATATATCATCTTGATGGGGTTATATACGAGAAAGGAATGTTCGGAATTGATGCAACAGAATGGTTATTTACCACTGGGATACAAGATGAAAAGCATTATCCAGTAGAGAATAAGCATTATGTACACATGATGACAAGTAAAGAACTTGATGCTCTGTTCGAAGGAAAACAGGTAAAGATTTTAGAAAAAAGTTCTGCAGGGTTATTTATGCATTCACAAGAAGAAACTTTATGCAAAGCAAAACAAGATAAAGAATCTTGGGAACTCCTTATAAGAAAAGAGATTGAATTTACTAAATTACCCGGGACTTTAGACTGTGGCATGAACATTATTTATGTAATCGAAAAGCTGTAAGTATTTTATAATATCTACACTGAAATGCTCTGAATAAACTGTTGCTTTATCAGAGCATTCTTTTTAATTCATAATTATGTTCTTTTGTTCGGTGCCTGACACTCAGCCTCTACGATAATGCTGTGGCTAAAGCCCATAAAAGCAAGGGCAGCGCCTTCAAGCTTTACTTAAAGACACTGCCCCTTATTTGCTTAATAACATTTCTTTCTATCAAGATACTCTTGAACGAGTCTTAGTGTTTCTCCAAATCTCTGGAAGTGAACGATTTCTCTTTCTCTTAGGAAGCTTAATGTAGCAATAACGCCTCTATCGTTTGTGCATTGAATCAAATGTTCATAAACAGTTCTAGCTTTTTGCTCTGCTGCTAAGTCTTCATGAAGGTTGGCTATTGGATCTTCTATTGCCTGTATATAAGATGCTGTCCATGGTACTCCTGCAGCATCAGCTGGATAGACATCCCTGCCGTGTTGAACATAATTAGGTCCCATTCCTGCTCTTACTAATTCTTCTGGAGTAGCATTATCTATTATCTTATAAATCAAGGTTGCTATGATTTCCCAATGTGCTAATTCTTCCGTTCCAATATCCGTTAGCACTGCCTTTGCTTCTGGTATTGGCATGGAATACCTTTGTGATAAATATCTTAAACCTGCTGATAGTTCGCTGTCAGGACCACCATATTGCGCAAAAAGCAGCTTTGCTATTTTTAAGTCACAGCCTTCTACCCAAGCAGGGTATTGAAGTTTCTTCTCATAAATCCACATAAACTATAACCCCCTCTTATAATCTATTTCCCATGGCCATGGGTCTTGTATCCACTGCCAAGGGCATGGACTTGCCACTTCATGAGTTATTGGGCCAAAATTCATTTCATATGCATCTTTTACACAGTTAAGAGCTTCTATATTTTCATTATGAAGTGCAAGCGCTTCTTGATCATAAGGATGGGTATCCAAATAAAGATTCCATTCAACCGCTGTAAATTCTAATGCCATTAATTGCATAAGCATATCTAATCTGTCTCTGCCTATATCCATTACTATTAACCCTTCTTTCAAAATAAAATTATTTTCTATCTAATCTAACATTTTGTCCAACCGTCATAAAGTTCAGGAAATAATGTTCCTTTACAAAGTGCTTCCATTGGATCAAATATATTGCAAAGCTTTTGAAAAGGTACATAGGCTGTAGCTAGCTTAAACTCAGGTCCCATCTCAGGCATTATATACTCTGGTGCGCATTTTGTCATACATCTGTTTGCCTCATTGTAATAAAGGTATTTCTTATTCATCGTATCGCCTCCTTAATACATGTTCGCTATCATACTATTCAGAAACATATTAACCGGTTACAACTTTTTCAACTTTTTACTCCTGTTAATTTTTGGTTTTATATTATGGCTTGTCTTTCGAGTGTAGATATGAGAAAATCAAGGTAATGTTATGTATGAAAGGGGTTCTTTGTTTGAAAAAATATTATTTGTTATTTGCAGCATTATTGATGATTGCCCCACTCTCAGCATGCAGCAAACCATCTGCTCCGCCTATAGAAGTTTCCCAGCCAAAAGAAAGTCCTACGGAAGAGGCTTTGCCAGAAAAACGTGACTTCTTTGAGCTTTTAAGAGAAGGCCGGGCAGAAAATATCGAATTTGGTGTTGGCACGAAAACAGAAACGATAGTCAACAAATGGGGAAAAGCTGATACCGAAGATTATTTTCTTGGAGGTACATTTCTTACTTATGGGAATATCACATTCTTTACCAATGCAACCGATTACACTGGTGAAGTTGCTGTAATAGGCATTTCCGAAAGCACTGCTATTTTCGGTATAAAAGTGGGGATGACTTTTGATGAAATAAAGGAAATTTTAGGTACTCCAGCTGCTGAAATCGCATCTGATGCAGAAGATGAGCTTTATGGTGGTGATTGGTGCCTAATATATGAATCAGGACAATACAAGGTATCTTTTATGGCAAAAGATACAAATTCAGCTACATACGCAGCATACATAGAAGCCAAGGATAAAAATTAAAATCTCGGGGGAATTACCCCGAGACCGCTAAAAGCTTATATAAAAAAATGATTTTATCCAGTTAGGCAAATCACGCTATGCCCAACTGGATAAAATCACTAACTTTGTACTGGATTATTCACATATGTGCCACAGCTTTACAGCTGCCTCTACCACAACCGGATCAAATTGAATTCCTTTATTTAATATGATTTCCTCCATGCATTGTTCCTTTGATAACGCAGTTCTATATGGCCTTTCAGAGGTCATAGCATCTATGGAATCGCAAACAGCTATAATCCTAGCTCCCAATGGAATTCTATCAAGCTTCAACCCTGATGGATAGCCTTTACCGTCCCATCTTTCATGATGGTAAAGTACAATATCAGCAATTTCTTTAAGATCTTTTGACCTGCTAAGTATGTTATAACCGATCTGAGGATGAAGTCGAATCTGATCCCATTCATGGGGCAGCAATTTTCCTTTTTTATTCAATATATTATCTGGAATTCCCAGCTTTCCTATATCATGAAGGTGTGCTGCTATATGTATCTTATCAACTTTTGATCTTTTCAACCCCAAAGCCTTTGCCAATTCATATGTCATATCAGCCACTCTATTTGAATGACCGCTGGTATAAATATCCCTGGCTTCCAATGCTGCTACAAGACATTCGATAATGTCGTGAAGGGGGTTTGCCCCGAAAATTGTAAACATTTCTATCCCCCTTTTCTTATGTCCAGCTTTGCATTGAATTGAGTGCTATCATGCTTATTATTGTAGTGTCTCAACGCACAGGGTCCTCACCTTATCTTTTATTCTGCCATAAAACTTAGGGCCATTGTTTCCTCTGAGTAAAAAGCTTTTAGAATTGCACTTG
>JAUQXG010000358.1 GCA_030834765.1 Lutispora sp. | reverse complement strand
AGGACAGCAGGACTTGCCTATACAAATAGCAAGAAAACTTCTTGGGAATCATAAAATAGTAGGATATTCTGTAGGAAATGTAGCAGAAGCTCTATATGGTCAGCAAAATGGAGCAGATTATCTAGGGGCCGGTCCCATATTCCCAACAGGAAGCAAGGCTGATGCCGCTGAACCAATTGGCCTTTTGCAGCTAAAAGAAATAAAAAAAAGTGTATCCATTCCCATAGTTGGTATAGGCGGAATTGGATTATCAAATATTCATGAGATAAAAGCTACAGGAATAGATGGTATATCTCTCATATCAGCTATTCTCGGTAACGATAATATAGAGCAAGCCTCACGAAATTTGATAAATATTTGGAAAAAATAAAGAATTAATATAAAAATGATTGTTTCACTACACGATTTATCATGCTGTTGAAACAATCATTTTTATATTCTTTATCATTTTTATATTCCTAAATACTGCTCTATCAATCTTACCGCTTCTCCAGCTCCATTTTCACTCCGTATTTGTTGCCCTATTTCATCGGCTTTCCTAATTATTTCTTTATTCGTCACGGCTTCTATCATGGTTTCCGAAAGACTTTTGGATGTAAGAAGCTTGTTGTATATTGGTGCAGGACCTGCCCCTATTTTATGCACTTGTTTTCCCCAAAAAGGTTGGTCAAATTTAAAAGGAACGATTACTGTAGGTTTTCCCGCCCTTAGCCCTTCTGACGTGGTTCCAATTCCACCATGATGTACCACTGCTTTCACTCTCTTGAAAAGCCATTCATGGGGTACTGAATCAACAACCATGATATCCTTTGATAATTGAAGATCTTTTAATCCTCCCCAACCAGAAAGGATGATTCCCCTTTCCCCTGATCTTATTAGTGATTTTACTACAGTCCTGGAAATCTTCTGGAAGTTCCTGCCCATCATGCTTCCAAAGCCAACATATATAGGAGGCTCTCCATCTTCAAGAAAATCGGTCAACTGCTTTGGTGGAGTCCACTCACTAGGATTATTCAAAAACCAGCTGCCTGTTATAAATATGTTTTCTCCCCAATCATTAGGTTTCGGAAATATGGCAGAGCTATAGCCATATAAAGTAAGCGGCTTATCATAGTAGGTACTTTCATAGATTCCTGTAAGCCTTCTAAGATCCTTCAATCCATGCTTCCTTCTAAAGCTATTATAATATTGTCGAGAAAACATGTTATAGGCATAATCGGAAAACTTATAAGTCAAGCTATTGACCCGTCTTCCCATACTAATTTGAGGCAGCAGCCATACTGGCATATGCCCCGTTTGATGCATTGGAAAAGTAAATGCTTGTATTACCGGTATGCCCAGCTTTTCTCCCACATAATGGGCGGGCAATGCCACTTGATTATATATAATTGCATCACAGTCTAGGCAAGCATTGTATATGTCATCTAAAATATCTCCGATGATAGGTTTTAAATACTCCACAGAGGCGATGAATTTCTTTCTGGTGAATACGGAATCCATAAGTATTTTGGAATCACCTGATACAGGTGCAAATTTTAAACCATTTTCTTCTACAAAGCTTTTAAAATTGCTAAAAGTTGCAATTTTTACATCATGACCCTTAAAGACTAATTCTTTTGCCAATGCGATAAAAGGTTGAATATCTCCTCTAGAGCCAAGTGTAACTATGATAAATCTCACAATACCACTCCTAATTTTTTATATCATTTGTATGCTATATTCATGAATTTTTTAGGTTAAGCTTAAACCTGCACTAAAATTGCAGTATAAATATATTGTATGTGATATTAGAAATAATTTAAACAAAAACTTTCCTAATATCGAAGATATAAAGTCTCTTTTTCCTTTACCCATGGAGCCAGTCAAATGATTTCTATCTATCAAGCATATTGACACCCTCTCACACATATGATATCTTAAACCTATGATTTAATCAATCGATTAAATCTATTGATTAAATATTATATATATGATTTAAAAGGAGGTTTGTTATGATGCTCCATGAATCACTTAGACCCAGTAAGGTTTATTTCGAAGTATCAAACATTTGCAATTTCAAATGTGACTTTTGTCCTATCAATCAATCGGAAAGAAAAAAAATGCAAATGGACTTTTCCCTTTATAAAAAAGGCATAAACGACATCATAAAAGATCATATCACCGATACTGTCTGTTTTCACATTTTGGGAGAACCTATGCTATATCCAAGTATCTTTGATGCTCTTCATTATGCAAAAGCTTCCGGGTTAAAAACAGATATGACCACAAATGGTTCCCATCTTACAGAAGATAAAGTGAACAGGCTTATTGCTGCACAGGTAACGAAGCTCAACATATCTATTGAGACAATAGATGAAAAAGAACATGCTGCAAGAGGCTCTGATATATCCTTTTCGGAGTACTATAACAGGATCATCCAGGCTACAAAGCTGATTCATGAGTCAGATGCAAATATGAATATAGAACTGTGCCTCATGAATACGGAAACCAGGAAGTTTTTTGATATTGATAAGTCAATGAGGTTAAACTGGAACAAAAACATCTTTAAAAGCAAGCTTATTAAATTAATATTTGATATATGCTGTGCTATGGATAAGCCTCTGTCTATGGAGGAAATAGAATCCAGGCTCAAGAATATAAAATTAAATCGTCCTAAGCTTATCAGAATTGACGATCATATCACCATTTATGTTCAGCTGTTTGCGGATTGGGGCAACGCCTTCACTTCGAAAAAAGTCCATTCTCCTAAGATCGGCTGCTGCGGATATGGATTTACGAATATAGGAATTCTAAATAGCGGAGAGGTAACTATTTGCTGCGTTGATTACGATGGCAAAACATCCCTTGGAAACCTCAAGGATGATTCTTTGGCATCTATATTGACCTCGGAAAATGCCATGAATCTTAGAAAAGGCTTTAAGAGAATGAGGCTAGTACATCCATACTGCCAGAAATGCTTTGGAAGTACGAATTCTGTTAAAGCTATAATAAAGGGACTTTTAAGCATATATTTATTTGGATTCCTGAAGTTTCAGCCTGCCACTGTAAAGGAAGTAAGAATCATATAGGCTCCTGATTGACACCAATTATTTTTTTTGCTATGCTTATTCAAGTGATTAAAACATATGTTTTATGAGGTGATATAAATGGCTTCAGAAGATAAGCAAGCCTATGAAAAAATAATATTGGCTGCTATAGAGTGCATAGAAAAGGAAGGTATTCATGCCGTAACAATTCGCAGCATTGCAAAAGCTGCCAATATGAATAGCGCTGCTATCAACTATTATTTCGGCTCCAAAGACAAGTTATTAGAGGAAGCCTTAAAACAAACATTAAATGAAATGACGAAGGATTCCTTAGCTGTTCTTGATGCTGCCACACAAGATATCCATACAATTCTGGAAGAAATACTACTATACTATATCAGCGGTCTATTGAAATACCCAAATATAACAAAAGCACATTTCTATGATACTT
>JAUQXG010000357.1 GCA_030834765.1 Lutispora sp. | reverse complement strand
AAATTTTTATATGCTATATATATTATATATAATTGTATTGAATTATGAAAGAACTATGTATTTGACCAAATTTTTTATGCTATACTTATTTTAATGTTCAATGAAAGGAGGTAATTTTTTTGCATAATATAAAAGTAAATTTAAATGGTCTTGAAATTATGCTTTTCTTTTGGAATTCTATCATCTCAAAAGAAAAGGTAAATGAATTATTTATCAATGATCTCTGTTCGATGAGGGAATTCAGCTTTATATACCAAGAGGAATTTACTACCGATTCTTTAAGG
This sequence comes from Lutispora sp., assembly GCA_030834765.1. GTDB lineage: Bacteria > Bacillota > Clostridia > Lutisporales > Lutisporaceae > JAUQXG01. The sequence continues at coordinate 5,687 of JAUQXG010000357.1, read as the reverse complement.
ACCATTTTGAGTGCTCTTAATAATAAAGAACCTTACAAGGCCAGCAAAAAAGAAATGAAGTTTTATTCAAACAACTTAAGAGTCATGGAGTACATAGATGAAGTTTTGCCAATAATAAATGCAATAAAAAAGATGAATATGGATATATTGTCTCAAAAGCTTGATGAAAATATAAATGAGATCATTGTGGTACCTGGCACATCCAATACCATCACTAAATCCGATCATTGTTTAATTGTAGACTTCTTTGCTGCAAGACTTTCTCAAGGCAATATCATTATAAATGATAAAAAAATTGAAGATGCTTTATTAGATGCTTAAAGCAGAGAATATGAAAGGGAGTCCGAAGACTCCCTTTAAAAAACCTTTTTATTCCTGTTCTATTCCATCTGCATTGATTTTCGCCAGTGTAACCACACTATCCTTCGCACCCATTCTCATAAGAGTTACTCCTTGCGTACTTCTTCCCATAACTGAAATGTCATTGATAGACATCCTAATGATGATCCCTTCAATACTTATTAGCATTACTTCATCATCTTTCTTTACAATCTTCATCCCAACAAGCTTTCCAGTTTTATCAGTTATCTTAGATGTAAGTATACCTTTTCCACCTCTTGACTGAACTCTATACTCCTCTACAGGAGTTCTTTTACCGAAGCCTTTTTCACTTATTACTAAAAGCTCTGCTTCTTCTTCAATAATATCCATGCCAATAACTCTGTCGTTTTTATTAAGCCTGATACCAATTACGCCAAAAGCTGATCTTCCCATTTCTCTTACATCTGTTTCCGGGAATCTTATAGAGAGACCTTTTCTTGTTACAGCTATTAGCTCCGTGGTTCCTCTTGTAAGTTTTACTCCTATAAGTTCGTCGTCTTCTTTAAGAGATATGGCAGCAAAGCCTGTACTTCTAGAAGTCTCATATGCTTTTAATACAGTCTTCTTTATAATACCATTTTTGGTCATGAATATAAGATATTTACCATCATCAAAATCTTTTATTTTGATTACTGCATTAACTTTCTCACCAGGGCCTAGCTGAAGCAGATTTACAAGTGCTGTGCCTTTGGCTGTTCTTCCTGCTTCTGGTATTTCATAAGCTTTAAGCTTAAACATCTTGCCTTTATTTGTAAAGAAAAGCATATAATTATGAGTAGATGTAATAAATAGATCCTTTACAAAATCTTCTTCTCTTGTAGAAAGACCTGTTATCCCTCTTCCACCCCTTCTTTGGCTTTTATAGGTATCTGATGGAATCCTTTTTATGTAGCCAAGATGGGTGATGGTAACTGCTACTTCATGCTCTTCTATAAAGTCTTCTTCGTTTAACTGCTCCATTGAAGCTGTTATTTTTGTACGTCTTTTATCTGAAAACTTTCTTTTCACTTCAAGAAGATCATCTTTAATTACTATTAGCAATTTCTGCTCGCTAGAAAGCAAAGATCTGTAATATTCAATATCTTTTATTAAAGATAAATACTCATCTTCTATCTTTCCTCTTTCTAATCCTGTAAGGCTTCTTAATCTCATTTCTGCAATTGCATCTGCCTGTGCTTCTGATAAAGTGAATTTTTCCATCATTCTCTTCTTCGCTTCTGCAACTGTTTTCGAGCTTCTAAGTATGTTTATAATCTCATCTATATTATCAAGAGCTATTCTAAAGCCTTCAAGTATATGAGCCCTATCTTCAGCCTTTTTTAAGTCAAATTTTGTTCTTCTTATTAGAACTTCTTTTTGATGATTTATATAATGAGTTATGATTTCTTTTAAAGTTAAAACCTTGGGCTGTCCGTCTACTAATGCTATCATAATAATGCTGAAAGTGTCTTGCAATTGCGTATGCTTATAAAGATGATTCAAAACTACATTTGCGTTGGCATCTCTTTTAAGCTCAATAACAATTCTCATACCTGTTCTATCGGATTCATCCCTAAGATCTGAAATTCCTTCTATCTTTTTATCTCTAACCAAGTCAGCGATTTTCTCAATTAAGTGAGCTTTATTGACTTGATACGGAATTTCAGTAACTATTATTCTATTTCTATTGCCTGGCATTTCCTCAATTTCAGCTTTAGCTCTTACAATAGCCTTACCTCTGCCTGTGGCATATGCACTTTTTATTCCTTCTCTGCCCATGATTGTGGCAGCAGTAGGAAAGTCAGGGCCTTTTATATGCTTCATTAACTCTTCTAAATCAATTTCTGGGTTATCAATTGTAGCGACTACACCGTCAATTGTCTCTCCTAAATTATGTGGAGGGATTGATGTAGCCATACCTACAGCTATACCACTTACCCCATTTACCAAAAGATTTGGAAATTTTGAAGGCATAACAGAAGGTTCTTTTAAACTTTCATCATAGTTTGGAACAAAATCAACTGTGTTTTTTTCTATATCTCTCATCATCTCTACAGATATTTTTGTAAGCCTTGCCTCTGTATAACGCATAGCAGCTGCACTATCTCCATCAACAGAACCAAAGTTACCATGGCCGTCAATTAACATATACCGCTGAGAGAAATCCTGGGCCATCCTTACCATAGTATCATATACAGCAGCATCTCCATGTGGATGGTACTTACCAAGAACTTCCCCAACAGTAGAAGCTGATTTTCTATGTGGCTTGTCTGGTGTAAAACCTAATTGATTCATCGCATATAAAATACGTCTATGCACTGGCTTCAGACCGTCTCTAACATCTGGAAGAGCACGAGCTACAATTACACTCATGGCATAATCTGTAAAAGATTTTTTCATTTCGTCTTCTATATTTATTGGAATAACACTTTTTCTTATCAAATCCAAGTTCTTCACCTCTCGTTAATCTTGTATATCATTATAAATGTCTTTGTCAAATTTGTCTATTATTCTACTTCATCCCTTGTTTTTCTATTATTACCATTTATCAAAATCATAATACACCATGACTTTATGTATGACGATACATATGACTACCCAAATCATTGCACAAAGTGCACCACTGATAATTCCACTTGCAAGAGGAATTCCTGAGTAAACTCTGCTTAACCCAATTAAAAACGGTATTATAAATATCAGAAAACCCAATAGTAACTTGAATTTACTTTTATAATTTATAATGAAAAGATATAGTAAAATACCATAGAAAGAGAAATCTATCAATGAATACTCGCCACCATACGGATTCAAAGTACTAATAAAAATATCATTTAGTGCAAAGGCACCAGTAATGTTTATTACCATAAGCATAGTTTCGGTCATTCTTGTATACTTTGAATAAAAAAACATGGCTACCGCCAAAAGAGCTATGAGTATAAATAACAAAGTCCCTACGGCATTAAAAATATTAACTAAATCATATATGTAGTAGCTTCTCACAGAATGCAGTATGGCATAAAGCCTTTTATCAAAGTTTGCTAGTTGATTTTCTACCACACTGTGCTGAAATATTGCAAAAACAAATGTAATCACTGCAGCGTATGCTAATCCAGAAGCAATATAAAAGCCTAAACTACCTAATCTAAAGATTAAACTTTTATACTTATTCTTTAACAAATGACTTAGCCTGTCCATATTCCTTTTACTAAAGGAATATGGATTTTTATTTGCTTTAGCTGCGTAGTTATAAATAAGATAAGCCATTATTAAAGACAAAGATAATCCTATTGTAATCATATCAAAATACTGTGCAATGATAGTCTTTGCATTTGATCCTACAAAATATATGATTGAAGCTTCAATAAAAAATCTTATTCCTCTTCCAAAAATAGAAGCTATTATAAATACTACTTTTCTAATCCTAAATACACCTGATGCAATAGTAAAAAGCTTATATGGAACAGGTGTCAATCCTGCAATCAAAACCGCCCAGCCACCATATTTATTAAAGCAACCTTCAACTTTTTTTATGTTTTCTTCTTTAAAGAATCTTTTCATCAAAGGTCTTCCAGCTTTTTCCCCTATCAAATATCCAAATAATCCTCCTATAACCGATGCTATGGTAGCTATAAAGGCATACAAAAATGCATATTTAGGATTCAGTATGGATAAAGGCATAAGAAGCAAATCTGGAGGTACTGGAAAAAAGGAGGATTCAGTAAAGGAAATGATAACAAGTCCTATTATTCCATATTTCATTAATAGATTTATTATCTGGTCTATCCATAGGCCCATAAAATCATTCCTTTATCAAAATACAAAATGTAACCCTCAATGAAAGCACTTTTTGAAAGCATTTTTAAACATCCAAGTTTCTTACATACCTTGCATTTGCTTCTATAAATTCTCTTCTCGGCTCTACCTTATCTCCCATCAGTATTGTAAAAATTTCATCTGCTGCAATTGCATCATCAAGTGTTACTTGTAAAATAGTCCTTGTATCAGGATTCATCGTAGTGTCCCAAAGCTGCTCAGGATTCATTTCTCCAAGACCTTTGTATCTTTGAATATCCGAATCCTTATATTTCGCTCTTGCTTCCTCTAGTTCTTTATCATTATAAGCATAAGTCAATATTTTTGATGACTTTTTCAAAGCATATAGTGGTGGTTGTGCTATATAAACATAACCTGCTTCAACAAGTGGTCTCATATATCTAAAAAAGAAAGTTAAAAGCAATGTTCTAATATGTGATCCGTCTACATCAGCATCTGTCATCATAATAATCTTGTGATATCTCATTTTTTCAATATTAAAATCATTACTTATTCCGGCACCAAATGCAGTGATCATATTCCTTATCATTTCACTAGATAACATCCTATCTAATCTTGCTTTTTCAACGTTTAGTATTTTACCTCGCAAAGGAAGAATAGCTTGAGATTTTCTATCTCTTCCTTGTTTTGCTGAACCTCCCGCAGAATCTCCCTCAACTATATATATTTCACTCAATGAAGGATCCTTTTCTGAACAATCAGCTAATTTTCCAGGAAGCGATGTACTCTCTAAAACACTTTTTCTTCTTGTTAGTTCTCTTGCTTTTCTTGCAGCTTCTCTAGCACGAAATGCAGTCAGAGCCTTGTCTATTATTATTTTTGCTTGATTTGGACTTTCTTCCAAATAAGCCCCAAAGTTTTCCGTAACAATATTATCTACAATAGATCTCACTTCTGTATTTCCTAATTTTGTTTTTGTCTGCCCCTCAAATTGCGGATCTTCCAATTTGACACTTATAATTGCAGTCAACCCTTCTCTAACATCTTCACCTAAAAGATTAGAATCATTTTCTTTTAATATTTTATATTTCCTAGAATAATCATTTATTACTTTAGTAATAGCTGATTTAAATCCCATCATATGAGATCCGCCTTCTAAAGTGTTAATATTATTAGCAAAGCTGAATATATTTTCATTGTATGATTCATTATATTGAAAGGCTATTTCTACTTCTGTTTCACCTTTTTTTGCAATAATATATATCGGTTCAGGATGTAGAGCTTCTTTGTTTTTATTTAGGTATTTTACAAAAGAAACGATACCGCCTTCATAATGATAAACCTTTTTAGTCTCAGTTCGCTCATCAAATAAAGATATATTGATACCTTTATTTAAAAAAGCAAGCTCTTTTAGCCTATGCTCTAATGTATCAAAGTTGTATTCTAATTCATCAAATACCGTATGATCTGGTTTGAACGAAATTTTTGTACCATTAGAATTAGATTCTCCGATTATCATTAGCTCGGTAACAGGACATCCTCTTTCATATTTC
>JAUQXG010000356.1 GCA_030834765.1 Lutispora sp. | reverse complement strand
ATCTGCAAAGCAGCGGGTATTAATGGCATTGAGGTTCTTAGCTTTAGAAGGATGGCTTATCGAGTCTTTGCAGAGGTAGGAGGACTTACTCGTTTACATATGAATAATTCAGGCAAATGTATGCTTCTTCATAGAATTATGGAAAAACAAAAAAATAGCTTAACTATTTTTTCAAAGGCAGCAAAGCAGACAGGCTTTGTGAATACGCTTTCAGGGACGATCAGTGAAATGAAACGATATAATATAACGCCTGATATGCTAAAAAAAGTCAGCGGGGAAGTAACGGACCAGCTTTTGTCCGGAAAGCTTTCTGATATAAGCTTAATATATAATGAATTTGAAAATGCACTTCATCAAAAATATATAGATACCGATGACGACTTAACTTTAATGGCACAAAAATTGGATGATTGCACTAGATTTGATAACAGTGAAATATGGATCGATGAATTTTCAGGATTTACTCCACAAGAATATAAAGTGATAGAAAAATTAATGCAAAAGTCTTTTCGAATAAACATTGTTCTTTGCACAGATTGTGTTTTGGAAGATTGCCCACCAGATAACTCAGAAATGTTTTCATCTACTAGAAATACCACTTGGAAGCTTCTAAAGCTCGCAAAGGAAAATAACAGTAAAATAGAAGCCTCAATAAAAATGGAAGATGAAATACCATACAGACTAAGAGAGAACAGGGAGCTTTGCCATTTAGAAAAAAACTACTTTGCCCATCCATATAAAACTTTTGGAGAGGCAACCAAAGCTATAAGTATTTTTGCAGCTGTAAATCCTTATAGCGAAGTGGAAAGTGCGGCCCGCGATATAATAAGACTTTGCAGAGAGCAGGGCCTTCGATACAGGGATATTATCGTCGTGACAAGGGATATGGCAAGATATCAAAAGCTAGTAAAAGCAGTTTTCGATCAGTATGGCATACCATTTTTCATAGACAGTAAAACGAATATAAATAGCCATCCGCTGATACTTCTTATCTTATCCTTGTTTGAGATTTTCATAAGAGGATGGTCTTATGAAGCTGTGTTTCGTTATTTAAAGACAGGGCTTTTGGATATAGATAGATGGGAAATAGACTTGCTTGAAAACTATGTGCTTCAGTGGGGGATAAGAGGCAGCCGCTGGACTAATGAAGAGGATTGGCAGTTTAAGCTTTCAGATAAAGAAATAGAAAAGCTGGAACAAATCAATAAAACAAAAAGCAAAGTAGCAGTACCTTTAAAAGTTCTTTATGAAGAAATAAAAGGGAAAAGAAGCTCAAAAGAAATATGTGCAAGTCTTTTCAACTTCCTTTGTACCATAGGAGTGCCTGAAAGGATAGAAAGCTATATTGAAGAAATGAAATCTAAAGGCGAACTAGCTCTTGCCAATCAATACAGTCAGATTTGGAACATCATTATGGAGGTTCTGGACCAGATCGTTGAAGTAGCAGGAGAGGAGACTATAACCATAGAGCAGTTTGAGAGGCTTATAGCTACAGGTTTTAGTGAATACAGCATAGGAATTATTCCGACGGGAGTAGATCAAGTACTTATTGGAACTATTGACCGATCCAAAAGCCATGAAGTAGCTGCCCTATACATATTAGGAGTAAATGATGGCGTATTTCCTGCAGCAAAAACTGATGAAGGAATACTAAATGACTCTGATAGGGCAAATCTTAGGGCTATGGGAGTAGAGATTGCAAGCGATACGGTGACACAAGCGTTTGAAGAGCAGTATCATATATATACCACAATTACAACAGCATCAAAGTATTTAAGATTTAGCTACTCGATCTCAGACCATGAAGGCAGGGCTATGAGACCTTCCAATATAATTTCAAGGCTGAAAAAGCTTTTTCCAGCTATCACTCAAAGCAGTGATGTGCAAAAGGCATCTACAGATGAGGAATGCCTAAATATCATATCGGCACCTTTGCCAACTTTAAGTGCACTTTTATCTGTGGTGAGAAATCATATGGACGGCTGGAAGGTGAATTCCACTTGGTGGTATGCTTATAAGTGGTATAAACAAAATGAGAGCGTGAATGAACAGTTTATGAACGCTTTTCACGGTTTTAATTATAAAAATACGCCGGACTTTTTAGTGGCAGATAAAGTAAAAGGTCTTTATGGAAGTCCAATGCATTCTAGTATATCAAAGTTTGAAAAATTTTCTGGCTGTCCTTTTTCCTTTTTTGCTCAATATGGGCTTATGGCAAAGGAAAGAAGGATTTTTAGACTTGCAGCTCCTGATGTGGGAACTTTTCTCCATGAGGTAATAGACAGGATATCCAAGAAAATAGAAAAGGATGGCAAAGGCTGGAGAAGTATTGATAAAGATTGGTGTACACAGTCTGTGAGCGAAATTGTGGATGACTTGATAGAAAATACTTCAGGCTCCATATTAAAAAGCTCTGCAAGATACAAATATTTAAGCGATAGATTAAAAAGAGTATTAACCAGAGCTGTCTGGACAATAGCAGAACATATAAAGATTGGAGACTTTGAGCCTTGGGGTTACGAGATGGCCTTCGGCAGAGATAGTGGACTGCCATCCATCGTCATAGAGGTTGAAAATGGAGATTCCATCGTGTTGGAAGGACGAATAGACAGGATAGACTATGCAAAAGATGAAGATGGCACCTATATAAGAATTATTGATTACAAATCTGGAGACAAGGATTTTAGATTTTCTGACGTGTATTATGGGCTGCAAATTCAGCTTATCACCTATTTAGATGCGGCTATGAAGCATATGAATGCTACAGGTACTGCCAATACGAAGCCAGGGGGGATCCTTTACTTCAAAATAGATGATCCTGTCTTTAGAAGAAAAGAGAAGAAAACAAAGGAAGAAATAGAAGCGGAAATCGTAAAACAGCTTAAAATGAAAGGATTGCTCCTTGCAGATGTGAAGCTTGTAAGACATATGCACAGGGAATTAACAGGTTATTCACATGTTGTTCCAGCATTTATCAATAAAGAAGGGTTGTTAGGTAAATCCTCAATAGCTACCGCAGAGCAATTTGATCTTTTGAGGGGTCATGTAAATACCCTGTTAAAAAAGCTAGGTGGAGAAATTTTAAAAGGTGATATCAGCATAAAACCATTTAAAAACAAGCGCAGTACCAGTTGTACTTATTGCAGTTATATAAGTGTTTGTCAATTTGACCCAGCCATTGAAGAAAATAAATATAAAGTCATAAAAGATTTAAAAAATGAAGAATTTTGGAACATGCTTGCAGAAGGAGGGGCAAAAGATGAGTGAGAAAAGATGGACCGATGAGCAGAGGCAAGCCATAAATGCCCCAACCTCTAATTTATTAGTAGCTGCAGCCGCAGGAGCAGGCAAAACTGCAGTGCTGGTAGAGAGGATTATTAGAAAAATAATGGATGAAGAAAATCCTACAGATATTGATAAAATGCTCATCGTTACCTTTACAAATGCAGCAGCGGCAGAGATGAGAGAGAGAATATCCGGTGCCATAGAAAAAATGCTGGATGCAGATAAAAGCTCAAAAACCTTACAAAAGCAGCTTACTCTTTTAAATAAATCCAGCATTATAACCATACATTCCTTTTGCTTAGAGGTCATAAGAAATAATTTTCACAGCATTGACTTAGACCCGAACTTTAGAATCAGTGATGCGACAGAAGCCTCTTTGCTAAAGCTGGAGGCCTTAGAAGATATGTTTGAAGAAAAGTATTAGGATGAGATCAATAGAAAAGATTTTATAGATCTTGTGGAAAGCTACGGAGGAAACAAAGACGACAAAACATTGCAAGAGATTGTATTAAATATTTTTGAATACGTACAAAGTGATCCTTGGCCCGATCAATGGCTTTTGAAAATGAGCGAAAGATTTCAGGTGAATGATGATTTTAAAATAGATGATACAGTATGGGCAGATGTGCTAAAAAAATATTTGCGTGCCCAAATACAAGGTGCTTTGATCATCCTTGAAAAAGCGAGAGCAATCATAGAAAGAACATCAGAGCTTATGCCTTATTTGCCTACATTTCAGGATAATATTTTAGATGTAAAAGGCCTTTTAAAAGGCTGCGACGGTACATGGGAATCTCTATATCATGCTTTTACCACTTTAAGCTTTGGAAGACTTTCCAGTAAAGTGAAAGAAGCTGATGAAGAATTAAAAGAAAAAGTAAAGGGAATGAGAGACACCGCAAAAAAGGAATTAGATAAGATAAAGAAGAATATATTTTGGGCAGATCCGGAGGATGTGAAAAAAAGCCTAAGTGAGCTTTATCCTATGATGAAGTGCTTATCTGCATTAGTCATAGAGTTTAGTCAAAGATATATGGAAAAGAAAAGAGAAAAAGGATTGTTGGATTTCAGCGACCTTGAACATTTATGCCTGAAAATCCTTAGCGAAAATCCAGAGGTAGCCAATGGATATAAAGATCGGTTTAAGGATATTTTTGTAGATGAATATCAAGACAGCAATGATGTGCAAGAAGTCCTGCTAAGCAAAATATCCAGAGAAGACAGGGGGGCTCCAAATATATTTATGGTGGGAGATGTAAAGCAAAGCATATATAGATTCCGCCAAGCAAAGCCTGAGCTTTTTATGAGCAAATACAAAAGCTACTCTGGGGAGGAGCTTTCACCATATAGAAAAATAAAGCTTTTTAAAAACTTTAGAAGTCGGGAAAATGTCATCAATGGAGTTAACTATATTTTTAAACAGATCATGTCTGTAGATATGGGAGAGCTTGAATATGACGAGGAAGAGGCATTAAACCCCGGAGCAGATTATCCTGGCTATGAGGATAATGCAGAGAGTCATGGGAATATAGAGCTGCATCTTATGGATTATAGCGTAATGAATGATGATAATCATTCTGAGGGGGAAGAAGAGGATGAAGACAGCAATTTTGCTGACGGTGACGGAGTTGAGACGAATGAAGAGGAAGCTCCTGATATCATGCAGGCAGAAGCAAGAATCATAGGAAAAAGAATAATAGAGCTTGTAAGACCAGGAAGCACCAATCCCTTTCAAGTATATGATGGAAATAAAAAAGAGTATAGACCTGCAAGCTACAAAGATATCGTGATACTTCTTCGGGCGACAAAAACATGGTCTGATGTATTTGTAGAAGAGTTA
>JAUQXG010000355.1 GCA_030834765.1 Lutispora sp. | reverse complement strand
ACGTATGTCTTTACCTCTAGCTGCTAATGAATTTAAAACATTCAGTACTGGGGTCAATCCCTTGGATTCGACTTTAACCTCAACACCTTGCTTTACCATTTTGAAAGTGCCTCCTCCATGGAGCTCTTACCTCTTCTAGTAGAGCGCATACAAGGTGAGGAGAGCATTTCCTGAGGTTTATCTATTGCAGTAACGCCCGGCAATCTGTCCAAAAGCCCATTAACAATTATATTTTTTAAATCATTTTCGGCACGTTTGAAATATGTCTCTGATAACACAGTCTGCTCTTTACTTTTGAGTATTGAACTATAGTATTTATCAATGATAAAGGAGGCAGTAAAATCAGCAGCAATACTTTTTACAAGAGCTGGAGTAGGGTATGGTAGAGGCAGAGCATATCTTGTACCTAGAGCTGCATTGATTCTTGCCTCAGCTTTTTCCATGAATAATAAGACTTCATTATCACTCACCTGTTGAACTCCTATTTTTTCACATAATGCCCTAGCATCTGAAATTTCTATATACATAGCCCTACCTCCTTATAAACTAATTTACCTTTGCGCTTATTACCCAGTTTGGATGATATAGCCTTGGAAGACCATATATACCAACAGTGATATCAATATATGGATTCTTTTCTTGCTCTGCTTTGTTTTCAACTATTGAAAATTTACCAGGTTGAGGCTGATCAAGTCCGCCATTATGCAGTGATATTGTTGACCCAAAATCCATTAAAAGCTCAGTAGCCTGTCCTTCAGCAATCATTATAAACATATTATCCGGAATAAATGGATTGAAGTCGTTGTCTTTATCCACATAGCCTTCGTCATAGATTACAAAATCAATGTCTGGGAAAAGCAGCTTAAGCGCAGATGAAATATTTACAGCTGATAAGAAGCTTGCATAAGAAGTACCTTTTAGTAGTCCTTTGATACCCTCATTAGCTGCTATATAACCAGCAACTGTTAAGTTGAAATATGCCTTTTTTGCTTTTGCTCCAGTCCCTCTGAACTTTTGCATGTACCTTGTAATATCTCCTACAATGTCTGCATCGACTTTTGACCATTTTTGATCAGCATTAGTTATTACTGGTTTGTTATCACTTGGAAGGTCATAGGGTACAGCATACTTGATTCCGTTTTCATTAATTTGTACTTGACCTGATACTAATGGCTGCCATCTTAGCCATTCAATTCTTGTTTCAAGCCTATCATCAAGCTGCAGCGCCTTTTCTGTTACCAATAACCTTCCAGCTCTTTGATTATAGGTTCCTGCCATTCTAGCATACATAAGCTCTTGCTCATCTAGTCTCTTTGTTTCTTTGAAATAGCCTGTTCCAATCTTCTTTGTCTTCATCCCAGTAAGCTTTACAAGTGCTGGATCACTTCCTAGATTATGAGCTGCTGTCATACCATTACCTGCTTCAATGACATCAAATTCAATTTGAGCTGCATATACTTCACGAATAGGACAAAAGCTGCTTCCGATAAATCTTGTAGGATCTACAGCTCTGTTTCTTACAACATGAGTTATTTCCCTAGTGGTTGAGAATGCTAATATAGTCATTTTTCATCATCCTTCCTTTTATTCTAGCAGCCAGGCACAATCAATATGCCTGCTACAATTCTAGCCCCTAAATCAGCTTTTGCAATACTGTCTAAACCCTTTATAAGTGCTGAATCGAAAGCTCCCCCAATGTATACATTAGCAACAACTGCATCTCCTTCGTCAATTATAGTATCTGCTAATATTCCTACTGCCTTTTGAGAACCATCTCTAACATAAGCATATGAACCAGATGTATGAGCTGCTGTCACTGCAGTAGTAACGGTTATTTTCTTATCAACTGGTGCAATAGCTGTTATCGCTCCTAACTCCTCAACTGATGAGCCATCAACTTTCATGATACTTACAATATCTCCTCCCTTAAATATACTTACATCTGCAACAACAAGTTCAGTTGCAGCCGCCGAAGCGTTGCTTGTCAGGGTAGTACGCCTGACCTTATTGCCATATCCATCTGCAGTTTCACCAATCACAACTCCTGCCACCATATCACCAGTATTTAAAAACGTCATAGGTATTTTTGTATAGTCCTTGCTAAAATGTCTTATTTCTTGATCTTCATATAATACTTCACTCATTTATTGCACCCCCTATATAATAAGTTTTCCATCACTATTTACTGTACCGCCTAAAAGCTTAACATCTTCTTCAGCAAGCTTCTTGACTTCATCATCACTAATCTCACCTGTTTTGCTTGACACTTGAGATCCTAGCTGCTTGAAG
>JAUQXG010000354.1 GCA_030834765.1 Lutispora sp. | reverse complement strand
ACAGGAGCAATTTTTGAAAGCTTTTCAAAGTTTTCTTGACTATAAGTAATGATCAAGTCAGGGTTATAGGTCATGATCTCTTCTGCTTCCCAGTTTTGGATCACTGCAACGCCATCAAATTTATCATAAAAGGGCATTGTTTCCTGTGACCAACCCATAAAGGCGACGGGTTTAATGCCTAGAGTAAAGACATCACCAATATACCAATTCACGACAACCCTTTGAGGATTCGTAGGTACCTCAATTTCTCCCATTACTGTAGAAACGATATGAGTTTGGGGTTCTTTTTTTTCCTCATTAGGAAGGTTGGATACTGCGGAAGTGTTTGTATTGGTGCAGCCTGTAAAACCAATGGTGAAAATTGCTATTACGAAAAGAACAGCAAAAAATTTCTTAAATGTAGTAATGTTCATGTAAAATCTCCTTACGAAAAATTTTTGTACACCCTTGACATTGTGCGCGCGCTTCACTGTATCAAAGCGAAAGTTAGTATTGTCTAACTGTTTTAAATCTTATCATGTTACCTGCCTTACGTCAATTTCTCCAATCTGCTTTAACAAGAACTCAAAAAAATATATGAGATCAACGAAATCATTGTGTCACAGGTGTTTTGTGTCTATAAAACAGAATAAATAAACTCGGTTTTGGAGTACTCTCAACACAGATTGGAGTGTATTGAGATTGTATATGGACTCAGCCCTGTGATATAATTCATATATGTTATAACAGTCTAACATATTTTAAGTACAATAAACTGTTTTCATAAGGAGGATTCTATGAGCAGTACAAATGAATACGAATTGGGCTACGGTGCCATGGCCCAGCAGTTTGGTTTGACCAAGCATGACTATGGCAACGGCGTGATATACTATTTCCCTCCACACTGGAAAAATGGCTGGATTGCTGAAATGCATCCGACAGACGGACTTTTTGTAGCAAGCGCATGGCTTACACCAGAAAAAACAATGACCTATACCATGAACATTGATCGGCCCTGCATGTGGATTTTCTGTATAGACTGCGGTGACATCACCTTCACCCAACAAGGCAAACCTTCTAAGCATCTTACCCTCATCAATCACGTGATGATCAATCCACAAAAACCCTTCCGTCTGACTTTTTCAGAAAAGGTGCATGCTTGTTTTACCAGTGTTTTGATTTTTGAGGATTTTATCCAAAATTTTCTGAAGGACAGAAGTCCCTTCTTAAAAATCAATATTGAAGATGCCAAGGAATGGGAAGAATCCCACTACAACACTCCCGACATCATGCTTATTCTGGAACAAATGAGATGGGGGGTACGGCATGCAGATATGCCTTTGATTACTTTCCAATGTAAAACCATTGAACTGCTGACCATGATTATGCGCAATGTTCAAAACCCCGTTCGTTGGAAACGCAAGCGGCGAAACTATATTACTTGGGAGAATAAGCAAAAGCTTTACCTCATCAAAGAAACGCTGGATAAGGATATTCTGAACCCACCAAATATGGAAACCATGTGCCAGCTTTCTGAAATGAGTGAAAGCAAGCTGCGCCTTTCCTTTAAAAATCTTTATGGCTATACGCTTTATGACTATATTCGAACTGAAACCATGAAACGTGCCATGCAGCTTTTGGCAGCCGATGAGTTGAGCATACAGAACATCGCTACAAAATGTGGATATCAAAATCCCGCCAAATTTACTGCCGCCTTCAAAGATATACATGGTATCACCCCCAGTCAGTTTCGCAAGGCATTTAATCTGTAGAGCATTGAATATTATAAAGTTATATGATAAATTACAGATAAGGAATCATTAGGTCCAGCATGATTATTGCGGGATACTAAAATGTAAAGGTCACTGTGATGCTTATAAATATGGTTAAATAAAGCTTAAGGGGGATTCTATCATGAGAGTTGCTGACTTGATGCATATTATTTATTCTCATATGCTTGATGGGGGGAATTGGAATGTCTGTTCCTATTGAAACCTTAATAAAAGATTATATAAAAGACTATGCCAATATAAAAGCAGTGCAAACAAAATGGCAAGAGCCATTGATTGCCTATGGAGATGCGAAGGATCAGCTTTTTTATAAGTATAAAGAAGCCATCAGCTCCACCCATGTCACACCTGAAGAGTTATTAAAGGATGCCAAAACCGTCATTGCGTATTTCATACCCTTTCATGAAGAAATAACAAAGAGCAATGTTGTCGGAAAAGAAAGTTCAAGAGAGTGGGCTATCGCTTATGTGGAAACAAATCAGCTCATATTTGATTTGAATGAATATATAAAAGCTGAGCTAGAAAAAGCAGGGTATGAGGCTGTGGTTAATACAAAATTTCAGAAATTTAATAGAGGCAGCTTGCTAAGTGATTGGTCTCAACGGCATGCAGCATTTGTCACAGGCCTTGGTAAATTCGGACTCAATAATATGTTTATTACACAAAAAGGCTGCGCTGGACGGATCGGAACGATCGTTACCAATATGAAGATCGTACCCACAAAAAGGGAAGAAACGGAATACTGTTTACATAAAACAAAAAATATCTGTAAAAGATGTGTGGCAAGATGTGTAAATGATGCATTGAATGAGAATAATTTTGATAGACACAAATGTTATGAGATGTGTGCACAAAATGCAAAGCGATATGAAGAGATAGGCCATGCAGAAGTTTGCGGCAAGTGCTTGGTAGGAGTACCCTGTTCTTTTAGGATTCCAGGAGGAACTTAGATAGCAGGATATAGCTCTTGAATAACGAAGGAAAGGTCGTCAATAAAAGAGGATCATAAGAGGAGGCGGAAATATGGCTACTTTTGATGATTTTATGAAAATCGATATCAGAGTAGGAGAAGTAATTGGTGCGGAGGTATTTCAAAAAGCTAAAAAACCTGCATATAAGCTTCTTGTAGATTTTGGTGAAGAAATAGGAATAAAAAAATCCAGTGCACAGATTACGGAATGCTATAAGGCGGAGGAACTTATTGGAAGACAGGTTTTAGGGGTGGTAAACTTTCCTCCAAGGCAAATTGCAGATTTTAAATCAGAGGTTCTTGTCCTTGGTGTTTATTCAGATAAAGGTGTTGTACTGGTTGTCCCTGAGCAAAAAGTAGAAAAAGGCAACAAATTAGGGTAAATATTTTGATATAGAGCCTCTTGGAGGCTCTATATTTGTTATAATAGATATTAGGCATCTTCAAGAAAATAATCAGTCAGTATGCTGGACTATTGCCCATCTTTGGCTTATTATTTTCTTTCACATACCTAATTATTGTGATGTAGGCGGTGAGTTTTATGTTTCAGGAGCAATCTGTCTTTATGTTTGTACATGAAATAATGAGTAGAAAAGTAATTAAAGTAGGCAGCGACAGTCCTATCAATTATGCTGTTGAGTTAATGCTTGGAAGCTCCAAAGATGAGGTTATTATATTAAAGGATATAAATAGCTCTTTATATGAGGCAAATGTAGAAGGTATAATCACTAAATCAGATATAGCGAATTTAAAAAGAGATAAAATAGATTTTACTCAACCCATTGGAAAGTTTGTGAATAAGAAAAGAACTGTTTTTAAAATTTCAGAATCTGAGACAGCGAGAGCTGCCAGAGATATGATGATGGATAAGGGTATAGGACGTCTTCTGGTAGTAGAAAGAAATACAATAATAGGCATAGTAACGGCGCGTGACCTTCTTAGTACCTTTTATCTAAAGATTGAGGAAATTGAACTTCAGCTAAGAACAATATTAGAAAGTCTTCAAGAAGCTGTGTGTGTTATAAATACCAAAGGAATCGTAACCTTTTGGAATAAACGGTCGGAAAAATTATATGGAGTATCAGAAAGTGCAATTGTAGGCAAACCTATAAAAAATTTTTTCCCCAATGCGCTTTTATTAAAGGCTTTGGAAGAAAAGAGAGCCTATGAGAATTTAAAGCATAAGCCAAACAAAGATTCAAGTGTAGTAATAAGCGCCATACCTCTTATTTATGAAGGGCGGCTTATAGGCGCCGTTTCTACAGATAGAGATGTAAATGAGATTACGAAGCTTTCTATGGATTTAGAGAGAGAAAAGTCCAAGGTAGAGTTCCTTCAAGATCAGATGCAGACAATAAGCAATGACAAATATTCATTTGGATCTATCATAGGAAAAAGCAAAGCCATAGAAAATGCTATAATCCTCGCAAAACAGGTAGCGAAAAGCAATGCCAGCGTTTTAATAACTGGTGAAAGCGGGACAGGTAAAGAGGTTTTTGCAAGGGCGATACACCAGGTTAGTGGGAGAAAGGGAAGTTTCGTTCCAATAAATTGCAGTGCCATTCCATATAACTTATTGGAAAGTGAGCTTTTTGGTTATGTTGAAGGAGCCTTTACTGGAGCTCTTAAAAAAGGGAAGCCAGGAAAATTTGAGCTTGCTAATGGAGGAACTCTTTTTCTTGATGAAATAGGTGACATGCCTCTTGAGATGCAGGCGAAGCTTCTCCGTGTTTTACAAGATAGTATTATAACTAGGATTGGTAGTGAGAAATCCATATCTGTAGATGTTAGAATATTGGCTGCCACCAATAAAGACTTGCAACTTTTAATGTCTGAAGAAAAGTTTAGGGAAGATCTGTATTATAGATTAAATGTAGTATCGATTCTTCTACCTCCGCTGCGAGAAAGGAAAATTGATATACCCGATTTGGTAAAGGATTTTTGTGCGGAATTCTCTGATAAAAACGGAGTGAAAAATACCCAGATCGATTCAGAAGTCATGAAGTATCTTACCGACTATGGATGGAAGGGAAATATAAGAGAGCTTAGGAATACAGTTGAGCGGCTGGTGATTTTGTCTCCCGATGGGAAGATAAGCAAAGATAAATTGCCAGAGGACATATTAAATTATACTGCTGTAAATGAAAAAATGGATGATGACTCATTTGACAGCTTTGACTTGGAGCAGATAGTTTATAATTTAGAGAAAAAGACAATCAAGAAAGCAATGGAGGTCAGTGGGGGAAATAAAGCAAAGGCTGCAGACTTATTGAAAATAAAAAGAACCACCCTTTATTATAAGTTAAATCATTACGAAATAGAGTGATATTCACAAAAAAGAACACATGTGTCGATAATCTGACACGTGTGTCATTTTTTTGACGAAATTTATTTTTAAATATATTCGTGAAAAATATAACCTGCTATAGAGAATATCGATAAGGGACATTGTTATAATAGATGATTTGTATGTGATAAAAAAATCAATAAAAATAATCAATGTCAAAAAACTGACGATTTTTGTCGTAAAAAAATTATTTTTCTATTTAAAATAGATTCTAAGATATATTTTAAATAGTTTGGGAAGAATATTAAAATAATAATTACAGGCTAAAATGCAGTAAAATCAAGGAAGTCAAACATTATTTTTTTAAAGTTTCAAGACGAATAAATATCTTGGCACGATAGTTGCATAATATTAAGTTGAAAAGCAAGTATGATTAACAAAGGAGGGAAAAGAATGGCATTGTATGTAATTGCGTTAAAGCAGCATGTTGGAGCTCCTTGTGCACCAATTGTAAAAATAGGCGACGAGTTAAAAAGAGGTCAATGTATCGCTGAACCAAATGGGCTTGGAGCTAAAATACACACTAGCGTATCTGGAAAAGTTATAAAAATAACAGAACAGGCGATTGAGATTGAAGCGGATAATACAGATACAAAAGATTATATAAAAATAAAAAAATGCGATAGTATAGCAGAAACTGCATTTGAAGCAGGAATCGTAGGAGCTGGTGGAGCGGGATTTCCAACCCATATAAAGCTTAAGGCAGAAATTCCAGATGGATATATTATTGCAAACTGTGTAGAATGTGAGCCAGTTTTAAACCACAATATAAAGCTTTTGGAACAAAATCCTGAGGTCGTTATTAAAGGTGTAAGATATGCTATGGAAGCTACAAAGGCTCCAAAAGGATATATCGCAATAAAATCAAAAAATAAGAAAGCGATTGATTCATTAAAGAAAGCTCTTGGTGAAGCAAAAGATGTGGAAGTAAAAGAATTAAGAGACATGTACCCTATGGGAGAAGAAAGAGCAATCATTCACGAAATCTTCAATAACTGGCTTACTCCAAATCAACTACCTATTGAAGCGAAATGTGTGGTTATGAATGGGGAAACTTTAGCAAATCTTACAAAAGCAGTTGAAGATTTAAAACCTGTTATTGATAAGGATATAACCGTAGCAGGCAAATTAAAAAATGGCAGAGACTCTAATACATTTTTCCAAGTACCTATCGGAACGCCTATAAAAAACCTTATTGAAGAATGTGGCGGAATTGATGGAGAATATGGTGAAGTAGTAATTGGAGGGCCATATACAGGAAAATCAGGAGATATTGATAAATCCGTAGTTACAAAAATTTCTGGTGGTGCTATCGTCACCATGCCTTTGCCAGAATTTGAAGGACCAATAGGACTTCTTGTTTGTGCATGTGGTGCAGACGAAGCTAGGCTAAGAGATATCGCTGGAAAAATGAAATCTGAAGTTGTCGGCGTAACAAAATGTAAAAACATTGAAGAAATAAGAGGTGCCAATAAGTGTCTCACCCCAGGAGACTGTCCTGGACAGGTTCAAGGGATCATGTATCTAAAGAGCCAAGGCGCAAAAAGAGTTTTAGTATCAAATTGCAGTGATTGTACAAATACTGTAATGTGCTGCGCTCCTAAAATGGGATTACCAGTATACCACCATACAGATCATGTTTTTAGAACCGTTGACCATGAGTTGACAAGAAGACTTCCTATGGAAGATCAGAAGTAATCAAATTATCATTGCTTAAAGGAGAGCTATCTTATTTAAAAGAGCTTGGGCTCTAAAAGTAGGATTGGTTCCTTTATATAAACTTAATTTAAATAGCTTAAATTATCAATAATTACTGAGGAGGTAAAGAAAATGTCAATGAGTGCTGAACATGCACAGGAACTCAAAAATGAAGTTGCTGTAGTATGCTGTAGAACAGAAGCAGGTACAATACTATCTGCAGATAATCTTGAAGACCCAGCAATATTTCCGGATCTTGTAGATTCAGGATTGCTTTCAATACCAGACAATTGTGCTAAAATAGGCCAAGTTATTGGAGCTAAACTTTTGAAGACAATTGATTCATTAGTGCCTATTACACCAGAAATAGTAGAGGGTATGAAAGCATTAGAATCTTCTGATGCGGCTTCAAGCAATGAACTTGCTGACCCAGACAAGAAAGCAGTTTTCAAAAACAATATGAAGACTGGAGATGTGATAAAAGCAGGGGATTTAGAAAATCCTATGCATTTTGAAAAGCTTGAGGATTCACTTCTAATTAAGCTGAATGATGGGGTATTGACAAGAGGAGAGGTTGTTGGAGCAAAGCTTATTAAAAATGTACCAGCAATTACACCGGTTACTCCAGATATGCTAGAAGGATTTGCATTACCAGCAGAACAAGCGGGAGAGTCTATAGCACCTGCTATGGCACAATCTGTATGTAGCGGTGTATTGAAAATCCATATTGGTGAAGGCAAAGACATTAATATTGAAATACCAATGGGCGGATATTCAGCGGGAGCTCCAGCTGCTCAATCAACAGCTCAAACAGTAGCTCAAGCAGCTGCAACAAGTAAAATAGTGCCACTAGAGAAAGTTGAAACAGTGGTAGCAGACAGTATCAAGACAGTAAGAACATTAACAAAGAAGCATTTTAAAATCACTGAAGTAAAAAGAGGTCCTGAGACAAAAATCGAAGGAACAACATTATACATCAGAGAAGGCATTGAAGAAGAAGCAGTTAAGATCGATCCTTTAGTTAAAAAGTTCAAAATTGAAATCATAACTCCAGATAAGTATAACACCTATTCAGAAACAATAATGGATGTTCAGCCAATCGCAACGAAAGAACCTGAAAATAAAGTTGGATCAGGCAATACAAGAGTATTAGATGGAGTTATCGTTATGGTAACCGGTACTGATGAAGGCGGAGTTCAAATAGGTGAGTTTGGTTCATCAGAAGGAATATTAGAAGAAAACATTATGTGGGGAAGACCTGGAGCTCCAGATAAAGGCGAAATATTTATAAAGACAGAAGTAGTTATAAAAGAGCATACCAATATGGAAAGACCAGGACCATATGCTGCGCATAAAGCAACAGACTTTGTAACACAAGAAATCAGAGAAGTCTTAAAGAAGCTTGATGAAAGCCTAGTAGTTTCTACTGAAGTCTTTGAGCAAAACAGAAGACCAGGCAAAAAGAAAGTTGTTATTGTAAAAGAAATCATGGGTCAAGGCGCAATGCATGACAACCTGATTTTACCAGTTGAACCAGTTGGTGTTCTTGGCGGAAAACCAAATGTTGATCTTGGAAACATGCCTGTAGTATTCTCACCACTTGAAGTTTTAGATGGCGGTATCCACGCATTGACATGCATAGGACCTGCATCAAAGGAATGTTCAAGACATTATTGGAGAGAGCCTTTAGTACTTGAAGCACTGCATGATGAAGAAGTTGACTTAACAGCAGTGATATTTGTTGGTAGTCCACAAATCAATGCGGAAAAGTTCTATGTGTCAGAAAGAGTAGGTATGACAGTAGAAGCTATGGATGTGGATGGAGCTT
>JAUQXG010000353.1 GCA_030834765.1 Lutispora sp. | reverse complement strand
TTATGTTTTCTTTCAGATATCTGGCTACTCCGGAAAAAGTTCCACCACTTCCTGCTCCCGCAACAAAATAGTTAATTTTCCCTTCCAGCGCTTCAAATATTTCAGGTCCTGTTGCTGAATAATGTATCCATGGATTGGCTTGATTGTCAAACTGTTGAAGGGATATAGAGCCTTCTATGCTTTTTAACAACTCCTCCGCCTTCTCCATAGCACCCTTCATACCATTTTCCTTTGGTGTACCTACTATTTCTCCTCCCAAAGCCTTCATTAGAAGCTGCTTTTCTATAGAGAACTTTTCAGGTACTACAAAAATCACTCGATAACCCTTATTTAAGGCCGCGAGAGCGATACCAAGCCCTGTATTTCCCGCAGTAGCTTCGATAATAGTTGATCCCGCTCTTAGCAATCCTTCTTTTTCAGCTTTTTCCAGCATGCTCAATCCTATTCGGTCCTTGACACTTCCGCCAGGATTCATAAATTCAAGCTTTGCAAATATCTCCACACCTTTAGGCACTCCAATATTATTGAGCTTAAGCATTGGTGTGTTTCCTATCAATTGGCGTATATCATCTATATATTTCATACTGCTCTTCCCCTCTAAATTTTTGAATTCGCTATGGCTTCTTGGAGCTCTGCTATCAAGTCTTCTTTGTTTTCTATACCTACAGATAATCTTACTAAGCCATCAACAATGCCCATTTTCTGACGTAACTCATAGGGTATCGCTCCATGGGTCATGGATGCCGGATGTGTCATCAAAGACTCCACGCCTCCTAAGCTTTCCCCTACAGTAATGATCTTAAATGCTCTCAAGAATTCCTTTAGGTTATAACCTTCTTTAAGCACAAAGGATATCATGGCACCAGGGCCTTTCGCCTGCTTTTTTTGCAGTTCATGCCCTTGATGCGCTATAAGCCCTGGAAAGTAAACCTTCGCTACTGCAAGATTCTCATTTAAATAGTCGGCAATATACACAGCATTTTCTATGTGCCTATCCATTCTCACAGATAGTGTTTTCATGCCTCTGATGAGAAGCCATGAATCAAAAGGTGCCAGAACTCCTCCTGTTGCATTTTGTATAAAGTGCAGCCTTTGCGACAGCTCCTCAGAATTGACTACTACAAGACCTGCTACTAAATCGCTGTGACCACCAAGATACTTTGTGGCACTGTGTATCACGATATCTGCTCCTAACTTTATAGGTTTTTGAAGATATGGTGTCATAAAAGTATTATCGACAATAGTAATCAGACCTCTTTCTTTTGCTATGCTGCTGGCTGCTGCTATATCACTGATTCCCATAAGCGGGTTCGTAGGAGTTTCAATAAATATTGCCTTTACTTTATCATCGATGCTGTTGACCAACTCTTCTTGATTGTTTGTATCTATAATTGCATATTCAAGTCCGAAATTTTTAAATACTTTATCTAATACGCGGAAAGTTCCTCCATAAATATTATCTGATATTAATATCTTGTCGCCACTCTTAAATAAAGCTAAAACGGCAGAAGTTGCAGCCATTCCTGATGCAAAGGCATATCCTGCCACGCCTTCCTCCAACTCAGCTATTAATACTTCTAATGCATGTCTTGTAGGGTTTCCTGTTCTGGAGTACTCATATCCCTTATTTTCTCCTATAGTAGTCTGTCTATAGGTTGAAGTTTGATATATAGGAACATTCACTGCCCCTGTATGCTCATCTCCATCTATTCCTCCATGTATAAGTCTAGTATCAAATTTCATCATTAAATTTCTCCTCTCTTTATTCCTTTTACTAAAAAAATTCCTGTTTCCGTGTATTCCCCTTTACTTGAGGTGCCTTTGCATTTTAATCCGGTGCTTGTAATATCAATATTTTCAAAGCCCGCTTCATCAAACCACTGTCTTAATATTTTATGAGAAAACCCTAGCCATACATCGTGCATCTCCTCAATCGCCCAATAGCCATTGTGTTCCTCCACATCAGTTATGATAAGCATTCCTCCCGGTTTTAGAATTCGATATGCTTCTTTAATTGCTTTTTCTGCATTCTCTATATGGTGAAGAGACATATTGGCGAAAACAGCATCCATTGAGTTATCGAACAAAGGAATATCATCCATAGAGCCTTTTATAGGATAAACATTTCCATAACCTTGAGATAAAATAGTATTATTTAATTCTTTCAACATGTTGTGGGAGCTGTCTAAAGAAAATACCAATTTTGCTTTGTCTGCTATGGAAAGTGAAATAAAACCCGTTCCACAGCCTAAATCAGCGCATATTTTATCCTTTATGTCAGTTTGGCTTAGGGCAATATGCTTAAGCCGTTCCTCAAAGTATTCACTTCTTATTACATTCCATTTGTCTGCAATAGAATCAAAGTAAGAAACAGAATTCATTTATGTGTCCATGCTTCAAGTTGCACAAAATACGATGAAATATCTAGCATGGACCCGTCACCTCCTTTATATTTTCATTAATTTCTTTCAGACTTATCACTCCTTATTTAATACAAAAAGCTTCCGCCTCCATACAGAGGCAGAAGCTAACTTCCACGATCCCACTCTGTTAATCATACAATGTATGACAACTCATTTTTTGGTACATACATACCGCAATGCTATAACAGGCATACCCGCCGGAGTCTACTTATATTTTCGATCCGGTATTCAGAGATGCACTTCAATCAATTTCCGCTTAAAATCTCTCTCAACCAATGGAGATTTTTCTCTGTAAGCTTCCTTTCATCTACTCTTCTCATCATCATATTTTTATTATTTTATATTTCCTATATGTTTTGTATGTTTTATATATTATTATAATATGCTTATGAATTTCTTTTGTCAACACTTTTTTTAAATAACATGAATGATGAAGTATAAACTATTATCTCAAGGTTATCTGGCTTCCTAGATTAAATATTGTATTAAGTTCAACAGCTTAATATAGGCAATATAATAGCTGGCAATACAAATTTGTATTGCCAGCTATTATATTTTGTACAGGCTTTATTTATAAATTGTTATATAAATGATTGCATCTATATGAGGCATATCACTTTATACCATCTCAACATATCAAGCCAGCTTGATATTACTCTGACCTTAAGGCCTCTATCGGGTTTAAATTTGCTGCTCTAATAGCAGGAAATAATCCAAATACTACTCCTACTACAAGGGAAATACCAAAGGATATTACGATCCAGGGTATTGAATATACCGCAGGAGCAATATTAAAGCCTTCAATTATAAACTTAATAACACCCAGCCCCATCAATACTCCCACCAAGCCTCCAAGACCAGTCACGATAACAGCTTCGATGAGAAATTGGGTAAGTATGCTCTTCTTTTTGGCTCCAATTGCTTTTCTTATGCCTATTTCTCTTGTTCTCTCTGTAACTGATACAAGCATAATATTCATTATTCCTATTCCACCTACCACCAAGGATATGGCAGCTATGCCTCCAAGCACTGCTGACATACTGCTGGTAACATCATCCAGTGTCTTCATCGCATCAGCTTGATTGAAAACTCGGAATGTACTTTTGTCCTTTAAGTTATCAAGGAGAAATTCCTCTAAATCATCAATGACACTATTCACAACTTCAGGACTAGCAGCTTGAATTGAAAAATTACGTATTGAAGTATTTCCACTTAATCGCTGGGCAGCTGTAATGGGTATTATTACTCTATCATCGTCGGAATCTTTCTCACTGCTTGATTCTTCTTCTAAAACACCTACTACTTTATATATTTGTCCATTCAGTTTAATGGACTGTCCGATTGGATTCTTCCCTTCAAATAGTTGATTCATTATATAAGTTCCTATAACAGCTACTTTTTGCATATTGTCAACATCATTTTCCAACAAGAACCTTCCCATTTGCGCATGGACACTTCTAATATCTTCATATTCCAGAGTTGTTCCTAAAACTGTAGTATCTGTGTTCTTCGTTCCATACTTAGCTAAGGCATTGGTGCTCAATTGTGGCGCTACAGCTGAAATTTTACTGCTATTTTTCTCAGCAAATTCTTTTAAATCCTCATAGGTAACATTTCTGTTGCTGTTTCTTCCCATTATGTTTATTTGTATCAGGTTTGTTCCCATGCTTGCAAGTGAATCAGTGATGCTCTTTGTGCTTCCTTGGGCAAATGCCACTGCAGCAATTACAGACCCTACACCTATAATTACCCCCAGCATGGTGAGGAGTGTTCTTACCTTATTACCTCTTATACTTTTGATAGCCATTTTATATGCCTGAAAAAAGTTCACCTAACCCACCTTCCTGTCTTC
>JAUQXG010000352.1 GCA_030834765.1 Lutispora sp. | reverse complement strand
GATCGCACTCAGTATTCTCTTTTTCTTCATGACACCCATTTATATATTTAGTTTAAGAAATTCAAGACCTTTGTAAAAAAGTAAAAAGTAAAAAAGGTGTGCTTCCAATTGACTCAGTCAATGAGCAAATGGAAGCATACCTTTTTTTTAAATTATGTCACATAAAAATAGCATGTACATATTATGTAGTGAAAACAATCTTAATGACAGGAGATAGGAGAGATGCTATGAAAGTCGTAATTCTTTGTGGCGGAAAAGGTTCTCGGATGAAAGAACTAACTGATGATATCCCCAAGCCTCTTGCTATGATTGGCGACAAGCCAATTATATGGCATATCATGAAGACCTATCATCATTATGGCTTCAATGAGTTTATGCTGCTTATAGGCTACAAAGGAGAAAAAATTAAAGAGTACTTTATGGATTACAAATGGAAAAACAATAATATTGTCCTAAATGAAGATGGCAGCTGTGAGGTCCTTGAACCATCTGAAAAGTGGAAAGTAACATTAATAGATACAGGTCTTGAGACCATGACAGGAGGGCGAATTATTAAAGCAAAACCCTTTCTGGAAAATGAAAGCTTTATGTTGACTTATGGTGATGGATTAGCTGACATCAATATTCCAGCTTTAATTGATTTTCATAACAGAAAACAAAGGGTGGCCACGGTTACTGGAATCAAAAAAAATAATCAATATGGCATTCTTTCAATTGAAGATGATATTGCAACTCAGTTCATAGAAAAACCTGAAAGCAATGAAATCATTAATGGTGGCTTTTTTATATTTAACAAAGAAATATTTGATTATTTAGGAGATAGCTCCCAATGCATTTTAGAAAAAGAGCCTCTTATGAGTCTAGCAAAAAACAAGCAATTGGCAGTATATCGCCATGAGGGATTCTGGACTGCCATGGATACTTATAAGGATATTTTAGATGTAAATAAATTATGGGAAAGCAATGAAGCATTGTGGAAGGTATGGTGAGATAAACTTGCTTGAAAAGGCTATACCTTTGTCAATTTAATTTTATGCAGCTTAGCTGCAGGGAGGAATTTGTTTGAAAAAGAAGTTTTGGGAAAATAAAAATGTTCTAGTTACTGGTTGTTCAGGCTTTTTAGGAAGTTATGTTACAAAAATATTAATAGGACTAGGAGCAAATGTTACGGGTTTGGTCAGGGACTTTACGCCAAAATCCAATATATACAATGATAAAGAATTGAAAATGAATATCGTTTCAGGTTCTTTAGAAGATTTGCCACTATTAGAAAGAGCGCTTGGAGAATATGAAATTGATACCGTATTCCACCTTGCTGCGCAAGCTATTGTGGGTGTTAGCAATAGAAATCCGATTTCAACATTCAATGCTAATATTGCTGGCACATATAATGTACTTGAAGCATGTAGAAGAAGTCCTCTAATTAAAAGCATCATCATTGCCTCCAGCGATAAGGCATATGGAGATCAAGAAGAGCTGCCCTACATTGAAACAATGCCCCTTCAAGGCAGCCATCCATATGATGTTTCAAAGAGCTGTGCTGATCTGATTGCTCAAGCTTATTTTAAAACTTATGATTTACCTGTTTGCATTACTAGATGCGGCAATCTATTTGGTGGTGGTGATTTAAACTTTAATCGAATTGTTCCTCAAACAATTCAGTCTATCTTAAATAATGAGGCACCTATTATCAGAAGTGATGGAACCTTCATTAGAGATTATATTTATGTAGAAGATGCGGCCCTCGCTTATATTCTTCTTTCAGAAAAAATGGATGAGCTGCAGCTATATGGGGAAGCATTCAATTTTAGCAATGAGGTACAACTTACCGTTCTTGATTTAGTCCATAAAATCTTGGAATTGATGGAAAGTGATCTAAAACCAGCCATCTTAAATCAAGGAAATCACGAAATAAAGAATCAATATTTGTCCGCGAAAAAGGCCAAAGATGTACTAGGTTGGAAGCCTCAGTACACCATAGAAGAAGGTCTTGAGAAAACCATTGATTGGTATAAGACATCTTCAGAAAATATCAGTTGAAAGGCGGTATGAAAGCTTATGCAAAATGGATTTTGTGTCATTCTCAGCAAATACCGATTATATCAGGGAATTACACTTTATCGTTCTTTAGCCTATAATTATGCCAATTTTAAAATGTTTATACTATGTGTGGATGATGAAGCATATCAAATATGTGAAGGATTACATTTAGAAAATGTAATCTTGCTAAAGCCACAAGAACTCAATGATGAAAGGCTTGCAGCTGCAAAACAAAATAGAAGACTAAATGAGTATTGCTGGACTTTGAAACCATTTTTTCTAGAGCATGTTTTAAATAAATACAGCTTTCTTCATAATGTGATTTATTTAGATGCTGATATTTGTTTTTTTAATGATCCCTCATCGATTTTTGATCAGCAACCGGATTATTCTATCTTATTATCCGAACATGATTTTTTAGAAAAAAATAGCGCAGTTGAGCAAACATGCGGAAAATACAATTCAGGATTTATCGTATTCAAGAGATGCCCTACAAGCATGAATGCACTCAGATGGTGGGCTGAAAGATGTATCGAATGGTGTAGTGATAGCGTAGCGGAAGGACGATTTGGCGATCAAAAATATTTAGAGTCTATGCCCTATTTATTTGATGGAGTAAGGTCAATTACAACGCCAGGAGTTAATATTGCACCATGGAGCGAGGGCAAATACAGCTTTTCCAATAGAAATGATAAGGTATTTGTAAATAATAACAAGCTGATCTGTTATCATTTTTGTGGTTTAAGGCTAGTTAGCAGAGATCGTTTCGCCTTGCTTCTAGGAGATCAAAAATTGAATTCTATCATCCATACACCATACACCTTTGTAGTGCAGCAGACTATATCTCTCATAGAACAGTTATTTCCAAACTTTAATGGTTATTTTGTAGAGAGTCATTTTCAAGATAAAGCACACCTATATGAAATAGGTAGATAAATGGAGGTGTATTTATGCGTACATTTCATTTTACAACAGTGGTCTCCACAGAATATATATACAAATTTCTTGCAATGCAGGACTCGCTTTTTAAGCATTGCAAGAATTACCATTTATTCTCATTATGTGTTGATGCAACAGTATATAATATCCTGAAAAAGCTGCCTCTACAAAACATCACGTTGCTATTAGCAAGTGATTTGGAAAAGAATGAATTATTAGAAGCAAAAAACAATAGAAATCATCATGAATATTGTTGGACATTAAAACCATTTATATTAAATCATGCAATGAAAAAATATAAGGACACAAAATACTTTGCTCATTTAGATTCTGATTTGTTTTTTTACTCCGAACTAGAGCCTATTATTGATGAGGCACCTCTTGCATCACTGTTTCTCTCTGATCATAATAATTCAGAAAAATTTATGACTTCATATGAAACATCAGGGCGATTCAATACTGGTTTTGTGTGCTGTAAGAATGATTTAACTGCAAATGCTGCAGTTGAATGGTGGTTAGCAAAGTGTTTCGAAAAATGCAGCCTAATAGCCAATCCAAAAGAAGAAATCTATGGAGATCAGCGATATGTAGAAAAATGGCCATTGCTTTTTCCTAATACCCATATTATCAATACAAAAGGTGCTAATGTGGCACAATGGAATGTTGAAGGTTTTCGTATCCATAACAAGGATGGCAAAGCATACATTAATGATGACAAATTAATATTCTACCATTTTTCTGGACTGAGCATCCTTAGTAAAACCCAATACAGCTTATCGACTTTCAACAAAATTGCTGATGCTCCCCTAAAAATGATATATATACCATATATCAATAATCTGTATAAGCATATTGCAGCAACCACAGAAAGATTTCCTAGCTTTAAAGATGGGCTTGCAAACAGAAAATATGCTTCCACCATTCATATTGAAAACATATAAAAAATCTTCCATCTTAAATCCTCTATTCCAAGAGCAGAGGATTTAAGATGGCGATTCTACATATCCTTAAATTTATATGTCATTTTAAAACAGTTATTATAAAGGGAAGGTGACTTAAAATTGTATTACTGCAGTATCGTTTCCAAAACAAGATTATATCAATTTATTGCATTATATAAATCCATATGGATAACCGCAGATCCTTTTGAGTTCTTCGTGCTGTGTATGGATGAAGATACATTAAACATTCTTACAGATATGAGGCTTGATCATTTATATGTAATTTCATTAAATGAAATACAGGATAATAACCTCTTGCACTTGAAAAGCATTAGAACCATTGATGAATATTGCTGGACACTCAAACCGATTTTATTGGCTCATATACTTGATCATTATAGTGATATTGATTGGCTAACCTATCTCGATGCAGATTTATATTTTTTTGATAATCCTAAATACATTTTACGGTCAAAGCTAAGGGCCGCCGTTCTTCTATCTAAACATGATTATTCCAAAAATTTAGCGTATATGGAAAAAGAGGTAGGACGATTCAATTCCGGTATCATAAGCTT
>JAUQXG010000351.1 GCA_030834765.1 Lutispora sp. | reverse complement strand
CGATGGCAATTCTTACGCCACTTTCTATCATCTTTGTTGCTCTGGCAAATTTACCTGTCATAAGGTAAAATGCCGTTCCTGGCAGAAGCACAGCTGTAACTCCTGCTTTTGCCATGGCTGCTATACCCTCATCCGATGCAGCCAAAAGATGTTCTGCTGAAACTGCTCCAAATTCTGCTGCCAGCTCTGCACCACCGTATGGTACAATCTCATCTGCGTGTATTTTTAAACCGAAGCCATGATCTTTGCCTACCTGAAGGATTTGTTTTGATTCCTCTGGCGTAAATACCCCTTCTTCACAAAAAACATCTAAAAACTCTGCCAATTTGTGTTCAGCTACATAGGGAACCACTTTTTGCGCCATAAAATCCATATAGCCTGTTGTATTCCCTTTATACTCTGGTGGAACCGCATGACCGCCCATATAGCTGGATACGATGTCTACAGGTTGCTCCTCATTTAGTTCTTTTGCGGCTTCCAGGCATTTAATTTCTGTATCAAAATCTAAACCATAGCCACTTTTTGCTTCCACTGTTGTTGTTCCGTGGATCAGCATTTGTCTAAGACTTTGCTTTGCTTTTGTTTTCAGCTCTTCTTTAGAAGCACTCCTGGTATTTCTTACTGTGCTTAAAATACCTCCACCTGCTTTTAGAATGTCTATGTATGCAACACCTTTTAGCTTCATAGGCAGCTCGTTTTCTCTAGATCCTCCATGTACCAAATGAGTATGCGCATCTACAAGACCCGGTGTAACCGTCTTTCCTGCTGCATCTATTATTATCGTTTCTGTACCTATCCATTCTTTTGGAACTTCACCCTCTCCTACTTCATAGATGAGTCCGTCTTTTACCGCCACATAGCCATTTTCTATGATTGCTTCTTCTGCCTGTTCTGCACAAGTCATAACATTTGCAGCATTGATGATTAATAAATCCATTGACATTTATTTATATACCTCCTGCTTAAAGTTTGCGACCTTCACCATAAATAATGAAGGCCGCTATACTTGCTCAATTTTATTCTAATGCTCCAATAGAAGCTTCAACCGCTCTTACTAATTTTTCTGTTTTTATCATTACATCAAACTTATTCATATCTATATACATGATTCTATCTTCTTCTACAGGTGTAACCTCTTCTCTGATAACCTCATATGCTTTTTGTGTGCCCTTGCCAAGCTTTACATCCCCTCTGATGCTTATTGCTTGAGAAGCACCAAAGGCTTCTATGCCAAGAACTTTTTGCACATTATCTAATATCACCCTTGCTTTTCTTGCTGCTGTAGTTCCCATGCTTACATGGTCTTCTTGATTCGCTGAAGATGGTATGGAATCTACGCTTGCAGGATGAGCTAATATTTTGTTTTCAGAAACGATAGAAGCTGCTGTATATTGAGTTATCATAAAGCCTGAATGCAATCCGCCCTTCTTTGTTAAAAAAGCTGGAAGATCATTTAGTTGAGGATTTACAAGCCTTTCTAATCTTCTTTCCGAAACATTGGCTAACTCAGCAAGGGCTATCCCTAAGAAGTCCATTGCCAGCGCTACAGGCTGTCCATGGAAGTTCCCTCCTGATATTACTTGCTCTTCATCCACAAATATAAGAGGATTATCTGTAGCTGCATTGATCTCTATGGATACAATATTTTTCACATATTCTATAGCATCTTTGCTAGCTCCGTGTATTTGCGGGATGCATCTTAATGTGTATGCATCCTGTACCCTAACTTCTCCTTGCTTTGTCGTAAGACTACTGTCTTCTACGATTCTTAATATATTTCTAGCAGCCATAAGTTGTCCTTTTTGACCTCTCGCCTTATGAACCTTTTCATCAAATGCATCCGTAATGCCTCTTAATGCCTCTAGGGTCATTGAAGCTATGATGTCAGCATTTTTTAATAGGTTTTCTGCATCATATACAGCCAAGGCTCCTATCCCTGTCATGACAGTCGTACCGTTTATAAGTGCAAGACCTTCTTTAGACGTCAGGTGTATCACTTCTATTCCTGCCTTATCCATAGCCTCTTTCCCAGACATTCTAACGCCTTTATATATAGCCTCACCCTCACCAAGCATAACAAGGATAAGCATCGCTAAAGGCGATAAGTCTCCGCTGGCTCCTAATGAACCTTTTTCTGGAATAATTGGGTGAACCCCTTTATTTAACATATCGATCATTGTATTAATCGTTCCAAGTCTTATTCCTGAGAAGCCTTTCGCTAGGGCACTTACTCTAACAAGCATAATCGCTCTGACAGTTTCTTCAGGCAGCGGCTCTCCCATTGCACATGCATGGCTTATAATAAGATTTCTTTGCAAATCCTGTGTATCTTCCTTTGATATACATATATCACTAAACTTGCCAAACCCCGTCGTGATTCCGTATACGATACGACCGCTATCAACAAGCTCATCTACATATTTGCGCGCCTTATTTACACGTAATACAGCTTCCTCTGATAGCGCTACCTGAAATCCATTTCTAGCAACATCTACAACATCTTTAATCGTTAAGCTTTTCCCATCAATAATTAAATGCCCCATTCAAAAAAACTTCCTTTCATACAGAATTTTTTCTATCTTTAGATATTTTATCAAACTTATTGATAAAAATAAACAAATATAATGACTATTTGGTTTAAAGTGTTAATAATTAATTTATTGCATACTCTTAATGGACAGGCTAATATTATATTTAGACATCTAAGTTGAAACTTTATAAGCATTATTTCCGTCTAATCTTTGGCATAAAATCAATATTGAAAGTGAGCATATGTATGGAAAACATAATAGAATTGAAGGATGTCAGAAAAATATATCGAATGGGTGATGAAAAAGTTGTGGCTCTCGATCACATCAGTCTGACAATTGGTTCAGGAGAGTTATGCTGTCTATTAGGTACTTCGGGTTCAGGTAAATCTACCATGCTTAATCTGATGGCAGGACTAGAAAAACCAACAAAAGGGCAGATCATTGTTAAAAATTTTCATGTAGAAAAATTAAATGAAAGTCAGCTTGCAAAGCTTAGACAAAAATACATAGGGTTTGTATTCCAATCCTATAATCTTTTGGAAAATCTTACTGCCTTAGAGAATGTAAGCCTTCCATTGATTTTTAAAGGAGTACATAAAACCATAAGAGAAAAGAAAGCCAAAGAAATATTAAAGGCTGTAGGCCTTGATTCAAGGCTGCACCATAAGCCATCTCAAATGAGCGGCGGGCAGCAGCAAAGAGTAAGTATTGCAAGAGCCTTCATATCCAATCCCCAAATCGTTTTTGCGGACGAGCCTACAGGAAATCTAGATTCTAAGACAACTGTAGAAGTTATGGATTTAATAACTGGATTAGCAAAAGCAAATAATCAAACTCTTATCATTGTAACTCATGATAACGAGATTTCCAGATACGCTGATAAAGTTGTATATATAAAGGATGGAAATATCGATTCTATAAAAGAAAATAACAAAATAACGGAAGAAGGTTTAGTATGAAAAAGCGATTATTTATATTTTTATTGATTTTTATATTAGTGGCGGGAAATATTCCTGTTGGGATGGTTAGTGCAGATGGAATTGCTTATTCAATTGATAATTCTATTTCAATAAATTATACTGTAACTCCCGGCAGTATTCAGAAAGAT
>JAUQXG010000350.1 GCA_030834765.1 Lutispora sp. | reverse complement strand
GCAATAAAACGGGAGTTACCGTCGCTCTTTCGGATGTATCCTTTGAGGTGAAGCGAGGCGAGATTTTTGTTATCATTGGACTATCAGGATCAGGAAAATCCACCATTGTGCGTTGTTTTAATAAGCTGAATAAGCCAACTTCAGGGAATATATTTTTTGAAGGCAGTGATATTGAGAAGTTTAGCAAGAAAGAGCTTTTAGACTATCGCCGCAATAAGATTTCTATGGTATTTCAAAATTTTGGTCTTATGACTCACAGGACAGTTATTGAAAATGTGGGTTATGGTCTTGAAGTGAAGAAAATGCCAAAAGAACAGCGAGAGCAAAAAGCCATGGAGATGATAGCCATGGTTGGACTGAATGGCTGGGAAAACCAGCCTATTACCAGTCTTTCCGGTGGGATGAAGCAAAGAGTAGGATTAGCCAGAGCACTTGCCAATGACCCTGAGGTACTATTGATGGATGAGCCCTTTTCGGCGCTAGATCCATTGGTAAAGCGAGATATGCAGTTTGAGCTGCTTTCTATTCAGAGAAAGCTTCAGAAAACTGTAATTTTTATCACCCATGACATCAAGGAAGCTTTTAAATTAGGAGATACAGTTGCCATCATGCGTGATGGTAAAATCATCCAGATAGACACCCCTCAAAATATGTCTGCCAACCCTATTGATGATTATGTTTCTAAGTTTATAGACAGTGCAGATAAGACCAAGGTCCTTTGCGCCAAGCACGTCATGGTGACTCCAACCTGCCTAGTGAGGCCAAAGGATGCACCGACCCAAGCCATAGGGGAGATGCGTGCCAATAGTGTGTCTACAGCCTATGCAGTAGATGATGAAATGAAACTGTTGGGTATTATAACCATTGATGATGCGGTTCGTGCAAGAAACGAGAGCCTGCCCCTATCTTCCCTCATTATCACTGATGTGTATAACATACAGGAGGAGGCCCTTATAAGCGATATATTACAGCTGACTGCCAAATCTAAATATCCATTGGCGGTAGTAGATGAGGAACATAAGTTAAAAGGAATTGTTACCAAAGCAGCAGTATTAGCATCATTATAATGTGCCAGCCACCGCACTTAGACAGTTATTAATATCGAAATAGAGGCCGTAATAGATGGTGTCGATACCATATATTACGGTTTTTATTTTGATATTATATTGGATATTTTTCCAAACATACTATAATATTAATATATAGTCCAGTAATAGATGACAGTCTAGTATAAAGGCTGCATCAGGTTAAGAGCTTTAAATACACTAGGGGGAAGTGATTGCTTGAACCTATTAATCGCAGAAGATGAAAAGGATATTAGAAATCTTTTGAAACTCCAGCTCGAACAAGAAGGACACAGTGTATTTGCCGCAAAGGATGGTATAGAGGCTTTGGAGATCATGGAAGGGAAAACCATTGATCTTGCTGTTCTTGATGTTATGATGCCTCGATTAGATGGCTTTAATCTACTGCGTAAAATACGTCAAACAAGCAATATACCTGTCATATTCCTCACCGCCAGAGGTGAAGATATGGATAAAATCTTAGGCCTTGGGATTGGTGCAGATGACTATCTTGTAAAACCTTTTAGTATGGCTGAGCTGCTTGCAAGAGTTGGGGCTCAGCTTAGAAGGAATCATGAATACTCTTCCCAAAATCCACAAACCTTTTCCAAAGTACAGTGTGGCAGCTTGTGCTTAGATAAAGATGCCTGCTGTGTTTATAAAAATGCTGCCCTTATAGAACTGAATGCAAAAGAATATATGTTATTGAAGTATCTAATGGAGAATGCTGAAAGGGTCTTTACCAAGAAGCAGTTGTACAAGGCAGTGTGGAATGAAGATATTTATTATGACGATAACACCGTCATGGTGCATATAAGCCATATTAGAAATAAGATAGAGACTGATCCAAAGAACCCGGAATATATCAAAACCATTAGAGGTATCGGATATAAGTTTCATAAGCAGAGTGAGATTCGTTTATGAATAGGAAGATAGAAAACCGATTCTTAGTCAACTATATACTAATGTTTATTATCTCCACGATGATAGCTATATGTGCATTTTTATTGTTGTGGTTTGCAAATGATGTAATATCTAAAACTCTTGTAAAAAACAATTATACTGCAAAAAGTTTGATGAGAGATAATTATAAAGCTATTGATACAAAATCGGTCGTTGATCATGGTGGTGGTGTGCAAGTGATTAATACCAATTATGAAGTTGTGTTTTCTGAGGGGCTTAACACCATCTTGAAGAACCAGCTTACAACGGCAGAGTTTACCGATTTTTTAATGATGAGTAAAAGCAAGGGAGTCCCCTTTAGCTATAGCGTTGAATACAATCCCAAAGAGCAGTTTTGGTTGATAATAACATTTCCTACATCTATTAGAATTGATTTTTCTATTGTACACAACAAAGACTTTGCTTCCGTGGATACACAGGGAGTGGTTGTCTTTATTATGGCAATTGTTCTATTTTACTTGATATCCCTTGCAATTAGCACGGTAATATATTCAAAAATAACATCTATCGAAATAATAAACCCCTTGAGAAAACTTTGTGACAGTGCGAAGCGCTTGAAAGATGGAGACTATACTGCGAGAGTCAACCTTAATTTAAAAAATGAGTTTGGAGAATTAGAGGATACATTTAACGGTATGGCGCAGCAAATTGAACATGAGATATCCCTTAGAAAGCAGTCTGAAGAGAGTCGCAAAAGACTGATTCTTGATATTTCTCATGATCTTAAAAATCCTCTTGCAAGTATTATGGGTTATGCAGAGCTTTGCTATAGCAAACTTAATTTGCTGAAGGAAGAACGAGATGTCTATACAAAAATTATTTATGAAAACAGCGTAAGGATAGACAACTTAATCACGGATTTGTTTGAACTGTCTAAAATGGAAAGTGCAGGATATGTAAATAACAAAATCAGAATTGATATATGTGAATATATGAGAAAAGAAATAGGAGCAGTCATCCCAAAATTTGAGGAGGCTGGCTTCACATATAATTTTGATATCCCTGAAAAAGAGATTTTCGTCATGCTTGATACAGTTCAGATGGGCAGAGTATTTCAAAATCTTGCTGCGAATGCCGTACAATACAATCCAAAAGGAACAAGGATAACAATTAGCTTATCTGAGCAGGACTGTGAAATTGTCATCATATTTAAGGATAATGGGATTGGAATTTCTACAGAAATTGTAAAGGATATATTTCAACCCTTTGTAAGGGTGGACAGTGCAAGGAACTCACAAACAGGAGGCACGGGCTTAGGACTTGCTATCGTTGAGAAAATCATTGCAGCACATGGAGCCAATATCATTCTTAAAACAAAGGAAAACTCCGGGTGTGAATTTATCATCAAGATGTCAAAAATTTAAGCTAGATTTAAGATTAGTAACAGTCTCATTTAAGTATACCTTGTTATATTAATAGCAAGAGGTACGAAATGGGGCTGTTTTCAGTTTCCTGTACCGAACAAAGTTGGAGGTATTTAATATGGAAACATTAGAAAATCATTTTTACAATTGGTTTG
This sequence comes from Lutispora sp., assembly GCA_030834765.1. GTDB lineage: Bacteria > Bacillota > Clostridia > Lutisporales > Lutisporaceae > JAUQXG01. The sequence goes on along the minus strand of JAUQXG010000350.1, from coordinate 3,566 downwards.
GAGTATTGTTTTTATTGTGTGATAGGTAAATATATAAAAAATGAATGAGGAGATTTATAGTGAAAAGAATAATTAGTATGGTCATGATAATCATTACAATGCTTATGGCATTTCCCCTCACTGCCATTGGGCAGAATGAGCCAGGAGTTTCGCAATATCTTGGTAAAATATTGTCTGGAATGGTGGATGAAAAACAAGTCAAGGGTGCAATTGTTTCCGTGGTAAGCAACGGCACAAATGAATTATCAAAGGGCTATGGGTTTGCAGATGAAGAAAAAGATATAGCTGCTAATGGAGATAATACAGCTTTTCGTATAGGCTCTATTTCAAAAACATTTGTAGCTATTGCAGCACTACAGTTGGCCGAAGATGGGAGGTTGAATATGAAGGCTCCTGTGTCGACTTATCTGGAAGGTGATTTCCCAAAGTTCAAGTATAATATCACTATGCATGATTTGCTTACTCATACCGCAGGTTTCGAAGATATGTTTTCTGGCATTGCAGTATATGATATAAATAAAGCTGAGCCCCTTGAGTTGAGTATTCGAAAATATATGCCGGCTCAAGTTTTTATTCCCGGTGAGGTTGTTTCATATTCCAACTATGGTATTGCGCTTGCAGCTTATACGATACAGTGTATTACAGGACAAGATTTTTCCAGCTACGCTGAGGATAATATTTTTAATCCCTTATCTATGATGAATACATCTTTTAAATTAGATTTTAAAGGAGTTATGATATCAAAAGGCTATGCAATAGATGGGAAGGAAAATGTGGAGCCATTGGTAAATATTTATCCTGAAGGTTCAGTGGTGTCAACAGCAACCGATATGTCTAAATATATACAATGGCTCATGGATGATAGTGATAAGATCTTAAGCATTATAGGAAAACATCAATTATTTGAACAGCATTATACCATGTCAGATGAATTTGAGGGTATGGGGTATGCTTGGAGCAGATGGGAGCGTAACGGCAGCGTATATTGTGGTAAAAAAGGAGAAACTCCCAATTTTCATTCAAGGATTGTGATTTATCCAAAACAGAAAACAGGTGTCTTTATATCTTTTAACACCTATGTAAAGGAAGAGAAAATTGATGCAATAATGGATGGGATAACGAATTTGCTGTTGGGCCATGAAAAGCCTTCTAGGTCATATAGTGGTGAGCAAACAGCAGATATTAGCGGCTATTATATTATAACTAGATCAAATTTTCAAAGTTTGGAAAAGGCTATAAATTTTCTTACTCCCAACAACGTATTTCATATAATTGGCAGCATGACCGATGGATTTTCAATGGACGGAAAAAAACTCTTGCCTATAGGTGAAAATTATTATAGCACACCAATAGGAAATTTAAAATATGTAGAAAAGAATGGAAATGTATATCTTGCAAACAAAACTGCTATCTCTTATGTTCGTACAAATTGGTATGAGATTAATTGGATACAAATTCTTATTGTTGTAAGCTTTTTCGTTCTTTCACTCACAGTGACAGTTATAGAAATCATCAGTTTAATTCGTAAAAAAGCAGATAAAATAAATTGTTTTCTTGCAGGATTATCAATCATTAATATTACATCGTTTATTGGTATGTGGATTTTGATTTATAGAGGACTAGTCAGCCATGATATGCTGAATATGGCACTGCTGATAGCAATATGCGCAATTCATATTATGGCTATAAGTGTGAGTGGTGCTTTATATATAATATATTTGCATATTAAAAAGATTGTTATATCCAGAAATTTATTACTCATTGCTTGGAATATATCCAGTATATTATTCTGTTTATGGATGTTGCAGGTGAATATTCTATAAGACTGCAGATTTGATGTATAAGTTAAATAGTCTGAAGATAGTTATAGAACAGAAAAAGCTATGTGTTTTATTTTGCTATACTTGCCATGTTTGGAAGATATGGTATAATTTAGATAATATGTATGGACTACTATGAAGTGGAACATATATAAATATTTAACATGGGGGTATGAAAATGAGAAAAGGATTTAAAAAAGTAAGCAATGTCATAAGCATTATGCTTACAATCCTTATGGTTTTTTCAATGCTTTTACCAATGGGAACTGTTTTAGCAGAGGATAGCAATGCGAAAACAATTACCATACTAGGAACAAGTGATATTCATGGAAGACTGTATCCATGGGAATATTCCGCTGGTAGAGCAGATGACAAGTCAGGGCTCGTAAAAATTCAAACCTTAGTTAAGGAAGAAAAGGCTAAGAATCCGAATACTCTTTTAGTAGACTGTGGTGATATGGTTCAAGGGAACTTAGCGGATCTATTCAATGATCAACCTGTTCATCCTATGGTAGAGGCAATGAATTACATGGGATATGATACTTGGACTATAGGTAATCATGAGTTTAATTTTAATCTTGATTTTTTAAACAGAAATGTTGCAGCTTTCAAAGGCAATGTATTGGTTGCCAATATATACAAGGAAGATGGAACACGTGCTTTTGAACCCTATAAAATATTTGAAAAAGATGGTGTTAGAATTGCCATTGTAGGCATAACTGCACCCCATGTTCCCACATGGGAATCGGCTAATCCAGATCGATTCAAAGGTATGACCTTTACAGATCCTGTAGCAGAAGCAAAAAAGGCAGTAAAAGAGATTGAAGGAAAATATGATGTGCTAATCGGTACCTTCCACTTAGGAGATACACCTGAAAAAGGGGATACGGACGGAGCATTGGCTGTTGCAGAGGCAGTGCCGGAATTCAATGCAATATTCTGCGGTCATAAACATGCAAAGTTTGATAATATCGCATCAAAGAGCGGTGTGAAGCTTATAGAACCTGCAACCAACGGTGAAGTTTTAGCTAAGGTTGACGTAAGTGTTGTCAAAGAAGGCAGCAAGTGGACTGTAAAAGAAGTTACAACGAAAAATCTAGAAGTTGCTCAAGTAGTAGCAGATAAAGAGCTTTTAGAGAAGTTTGCTTATGTAGATGAAAAGTCAAAGAAAGAAGCAGCTAAAGAAGTTGGTAAGGTTACAGCCGACTTTGTAAAGGGTGTAGACTATTTTACAGGTGCAGATAAGATTACAACAATGCCAAGGGCACAGCTGGAAGATAATGCGATTACAGATTTAATAAATGAAGTTCAAATGTACTATGCAAAGGCAGATATTTCTGGGGCTGCATTATTTGATATGGATGCCAATGTAAAAGCCGGACCATTCAGAATGCAAGATGCTGCAAAAATATATAAATATGATAATAATACTTTGGTGGGACTAAATATAACAGGAAAAAATTTAAAGGCTTATATGGAGTGGTCTGCAAGCTATTATAATCAGTATAAAGCAGGTGATCTTACTGTAAGCTTTAATGCTGATATAAGAGCATATAATTACGATATGTTTTCAGGAGTAAATTATGACATAGACATATCAAAGCCAGCAGGCAGCCGCGTTGCCAACATTATGTATAAAGGCCAGCCTATACAGGATGATAAGATCTATAAGCTAGCTTTAAATGATTATCGTTTTGGAACTTTAAAAAGCCTCAAATTGGCAACAGATGCAGATAAATATTATCC
>JAUQXG010000349.1 GCA_030834765.1 Lutispora sp. | reverse complement strand
TTTATGCCCTCTTCTTTTATCTGCTTTAAAGCTTTTATATTATGTTTAAATGCATATATAGCTGCTTGGGTTCTATCGTTTACATTTATTTTTCTAAATATACTTGAAACATGGTTTTTCACTGTTTTTTCACTTATAAACAGCTTGCTTGCAATGTCTTTATTATTCATCCCTTCTGCAATTTGAGTCAATACTTCATATTCTCTTTGGGTAAGCTCATGCTCATAACTTATCCTATTTATTTTGGGTTTATTAAACTCTTTTACCAATTCTGCCGCAAGCCTTGGCTGGATATAGGATTCTCCTCTGTAAGCATCTCTTATGGCTTTTCCTAAACTTATAGAATCCGAATCCTTCAGTACATAACCAATTGCTCCAAGCTGTATTGTCTCCAGAAGATATTCTCTTTCTTCATGTATTGTAAGGATGATTACTTTTGTTTTTATGCCCTCTTCTTTTATCTGCTTTAAAGCTTTTATACCGTTCATCACCGGCATATTGATATCAAGCAGTAATACATCAGGATTCATTTTCTTTACCATTTCAATGGTTTCTAAACCATTAGAGGCTTGCCCTATGACTTCAAAGTCTTTTTCTAGCTCTAGTAACTGCTTCAACCCTTCTCTAACAATAGAGTGGTCATCGGCTATTAATATCTTGATCATATTCATTTTAACCCCCCTCATTAATTTGCAGTGGCATCGTTACAAAGATTTTAGTACCTTTTCCTAAACTGCTGGCTATATCAAATTTACCATTTAAAAGCTCTACTCTTTCCTTCATGCTAATTAATCCATAGCCACTGTCTTGAGAGTCTACCTTCACCTTATCCTTATTAAATCCATTTCCATCGTCACTAACAATAATACTTATATTGTCATCTACAAATTCTAATTTTACTGCAACATGTCTGGCATTGGCATGTTTTTGTATATTATTCATTGCTTCTTGTATGATTCTAAAGGAAGCTAGCTCTATAATATTTTTGATTTGCCTTTCATCTCCGAAAACATGAAGATCTACTTCTATTCCTGTGTTATTTATATAATTCTTTATGTACCTATCCACTGTAGGTATTAGCCCAAGATCATCAAGTGACATAGGCCTCAAATCGTAAATGATCTTTCTGACATCTGCTAGGCTTGAACGCGTAACATATTTCAAGTTTTCAAGCTCTTCTTTCGCTCTTTCTTTATCAATATCTATTAGCTTTTGGCATAGGTCAGCTTTTAAAACTACATTGGTCATAAGTTGGGCAGGTCCATCATGAATATCTCTAGCTACTCTTTGTCTTTCTTCTTCCTGAGCCTTTATAATTTTTACACCAAGATATTGTTTTTGTTTAATATCTTCAAGTGTCACAAATAGATCTTGCAGCCCACTGCTTAAATATCCCATTACTACACCAACTTTTGATACAAGCTGCTCTGCTTTCTTTACAGTTTCCCTTGCAGCCTTTAGACGTCTTTCCAGCTCTGTTCTTTTTTGCATCAGCTGCTGTTCCTCAATCCTTTTTGCCATCAGTCCAACTTGCATATCCTTCGCTCTATCATAGGCCTCTCTGATATCATTTTCAGATTGCTCTTTTATATTTTTGCTAACTATCATTAGCTTATATCTGCTATCTTTTTCCTTTTTGGATAGAATATCAACCTCATCAATTATCTTTGAAGTCTGAGCCTTTGCTATATTTAACTCCTCTTCTATTTTCTTTGATTCAATTCTTGCGCTTTCAGCGATTTCAAAAATCTGATCTCTACTCTTTTCAATTGCATCTACTGTATCCTTAATAATAGAATTTAATTTGTCTATAGCAAATCGCCTCCAATTGCGCAACTTAAAATCTTATAGTGTACCTATCAAATTCATAGATATACCTATCCACAAATTACATCTTAGGACATATTATACTATCTTATCCACCTAATTGTTAGTGCTTTTTATAAATTGCATCTCTAGCACTATAAAAAAGCTTCTATTGAAGTATTTAAGATTCAAGGAATTCTTTGCCGCTCATTTATTGAAATCTTCTCATCTTCTATAAAGCCCTTCCTATTGGTTATAAAAAGCTACCCCCTATAGGGAAATAAATCCTATAGGGGGTAGCTTGAATAAGCAAAGCTTTATTTCGCTAATTCATATATTGCATTGGCATATATTTTTGTTATTTTTATTAAATCTTCTATTGCTATAAATTCATCTTTTTGATGGGCCAGCTCTGGCTGTCCTGGGAAAAGTGGTCCAAATGCAACTGCATTATCCATCGCTCTTGCATAAGTACCTCCCCCTATTGTTATAGGCTCTGCATTATCCCCTGTAAAGTCTCTATATACCTTCATCAGCTTTTGTACTAATACATGATCCTTAGGCAAATATATAGGCTTCTTGTGTTCAGTTTCTACTATCACTACACCAGTACCATCAATTTGCTTATTGATACCCTCATATACTTCTTCTATGGTATTTGTAATAGGATATCTGATGTTTACTGCAACTGCCACTTTACTTTCATCTAAATCTATGATGCCAACATTAAATATCAGTTTGCCTGATTCTGCATCACTTAGACCACAGCCTATGGACTGACCATAGTACTCCATACCGATTTTTTCACAATAAAACTTGATAAAATCAGAAACTTCACCTTTTGCAAGCTCTAAGCTATTTAAAAACATCATAAGCTGTGAAATAGCATTTATGCCATGTTGCGGCAAGCTTCCATGTGATGATACGCCGAAGGATTTTATTATAAATTCACTCTTATTTTCTTCTATTTCGAGGGCTACCCCAGCTACATCATGTATTGTTTTATATGACTTTAATGCTTGTATTAAGGATGTACTGGAAGTAACATGTGCCTCGCAGTAGTCTGGAACCATATTTGGTCGGTTTCCGCCTTTTATAGATAAAACTCTAATGCCTTCCCCTTCAAATGCAGCTGTAAAGCTTCTAGCCAAATCAAATATGATGATACCTTTTTCCCCATGTATTGCAGGAAAATCGGCATCGGGAGTAAAAGCTAAGGTTGTAGGTTTTTCTTTTTGAAAGTAATGTTTCATGCATTCCCATCCGCTTTCTTCATTTAAGCCATATATGATTCTTACTTTTTTATTCAGTTTAATGCCAGAATCACGAACTGCTTTCATCGCATACAGGCAAGCGATGGCCGGTCCTTTATCATCGATGGTTCCTCTGCCAAAAATCTTATCATCGTGAATCTCTGCAGCATATGGAGGGTATGTCCAGTTATCACCCTCTGGAACGACATCAAGGTGCACTAATATCCCTAATGACTCTTCTCCATCTCCCATATCAGCATGACCTGCATAGCCATCGATATCCTTAACTTCAAACCCAAAATCCTTAGATAATTTCATTGCATACTCATATGCTTTATGTACTCCCTCACCAAAAGGCATGCCTTCCATAGCATCTTCCTGAACACTTTTTATTCTGATAATTTCCTGAGTAGACTTGATAATATCATCTTTCATCCCATCTACTATTTCATTTAAATTCATCATACTAACCCCTTCCTGCAGCTATGCTGCATAAAATTAAAGTTGAAAAGATGCAGGCTTTTCAACCTACCTCCGTCCATAATTTGCATTGATTTTCATGCATCTCTAATAATAATATCATCAAATGTATATGTAATAAAGGGTTTAATAAAAAAAATAACATCCACCGTCTCATTGATGGATGTTGATACAATATGATATGCAATCTTTATTCTATACTTTCCCATTTGCTTAATAGCCACATATCTTTTACTTTTATGATACCTATTTTGACTAAACTACTTTCTTCATAATTATATTCTAAATCTTCAATCTGCCAATTCATCAAAAGTTCTACTTCATAGCCGCCTTTTATCCTTTTTATGCTTTTTTGCTCACTTCCAATTAGTCTAACCATTGCCATATCTACCGGACTTCGTTTGATGCTTTTAAAGTCCTTTATATCCTCGTCTAAAAGTATTGATGTCTCGACCTTTTGTATTTTTTCTATGAACTTATCATAACTAAAATCTTCATTATAGATATTATTCCATACATCAATCCTCTGTTTTATTAAAGTATCATATAAGTCCAACGGTTTTACCTCTTCTGAATAAGCATATATAATCTGCATCATACAAAGGGGCATTATTATTAATACTAATAAATATATAAATATTTTTTTCACTTTCTCCCCACCTCTTTAGCTTGTTAACCACAATTATACATACCTGTACTTATGAAATTTATCATTTTATGAATCACTGAAAAAAAACATGTCTACAGGATGGTATATAATATTCTTTCATTCTGCAAATATTACTTTTTTCGCAAAAAAATAAACACGCCATCTGAAAGATAGCGCGCTTCTTTATGAAAACTCGTTTACTTTAATTCTTATATTATTGTATTTTCTTTAAATCTTCATTTTCTTTATCCGTAAATATTTTGTTTAAGTCAAGTAATATCAGTATTCTGTCTTCTAATTTTCCAATGCCGGCTATGTAGTTTCTATCGATGCCAGTTATGATTTCAGGAGCAATATCAATTTGATCGTCATGCATTGTTAAAACCTCTGAAGCATCATCTACGATAAAGCCTACCTGCTTTCCTTCTACATTTACTACGATAACTCTCGTTTGTTCATTTATCAAATCATCAACCAAATTAAATCTCTTTTTCAAGCTTATAATCGGTATAATCTCTCCTCGCAGATTGATTACTCCTTCTATAAACCTTGGCGTATTAGGTATTTTTACAGGCTCTTTATATGGAACTATTTCTTTTACTCGCATTATTTCTACAGCATATTCTTCTTTTCCCAGCGTAAATATAACCAATTGAACCTCAGCCATACACATATCCCCCTTTATTGATTTTAATATAATTATATCACTTATCTACTTTTTTCTATAAGTTTTTTGTGATTTTACCAATTTTCATCATAAACTTTTTATATATTTTTTTATTTAGTGTTTCTTACAACCGCATCCCTTTGAATGTCCACACTCATGGTTATGGTTATGGTCATGTTCATGGTTGTGGACATGATGTCCATGATGGTCATGTTTGTGTCCGCAAGCACATTCATTGGATTTATCATCCACGATTTCTATGCATTCTAACTGATCTTTTACTTGCTTTTTTATAAAATCAATGTAATGTCTTCTTAATATAATCTGCTCTTCTTTTTCTTCTTCACTTAAACCTTCGGACTTGGATTTTTTCGATAAAAAGTTTATTCTGTCTATGTTTTCCTTTGTCATCATATTCATTTATACCATCCTATCATTTACTATGCTTAAAATTTCCTTTTGCAAATATTTGCCCTTTTGTATAAGTTCTTCTATTTTCTTTTGTGCATCAGCCTTTATTAATTCATTGTGTATTCCTGGAAGATTGATCTTTACGTTTAAAGCTGCTCCTTCAAGACCTGATAAAGCTAACATTGCACCAACGCCGGAATCAGAAGCTGCGTTTTTATTACCATATAATGCGATTGCTTTACAATTCTTCAGAATATCAAAACATTTTTCTGCTGCCTTTAAAGGGACTTGCAAAGCATAAAGACTTGCTTCTTGCACCTTTTCATTTCTGACCTTTTTTTCTTCCTCTGTTTCTTTTGGAAGCTTCATTGCACTCATAACCCTATTAAAGGCTATTGTATCCTCATCCACAAGATGAGTCAGGTCGTCCTTTAGTCCTAGCATTATTTCGAATTCCTTTTCAACAGAAGCTTTCATAGCCTCTTCCAGCGCTTCATAAGACTTTTTGCCACGGGATAGGTTTACAACCATCAGAAAAAGTGATGCTCCCATAACTCCTACTAATGCAGCTGTGCTTCCACCGCCTGGTGCTGGTTCCTTACTGGCAAGTAAATCTGCATATTCTTTTATACTTTTGTTTACTAATAAACTCATTTCTACATCTCTCCTTTTATCTGTCCATGATCTACTACAATAGTACCATTTTTGACTACTTTATCAACATGATTTATACCAAAATGATAAACAATATAATTTATATTAGGCGCATTATAAATAACTAAATCTGCCTTTTTACCTTTTTCCAAGCTTCCAATCTCTTTCTCTCTTTTTATAGCATAAGCTCCATTGATGGTCATTGCTTTTATTATCTCCTCTGGGGTGAGCTTCATACCAAAGCAAGCAAATGTCATAATGGATTGAAGACTTTCTGTTGGGCAGCTTCCTGGGTTATAATCTGTA
>JAUQXG010000348.1 GCA_030834765.1 Lutispora sp. | reverse complement strand
GTTCTGGAAGGAATCACTGTTATGACTTCTGCCGGAGAATCCTTTAATCAAATTGAGGGTTTCATCTATGGTGTTTCTGGTCAAATCGATAATGTAACTTATTCAATTGATGAAATCTCTATGAAAACACAGTTAGTTGTTGAATCAATTGATGTGATAAAGAAGATTTCAGAGGAATCAGCTTCAGGGATTCAGCAAGTATTTGCAGCAACGGAGGAACAGCTAGCCTCTATCGAGGGAATACATGATGCGGCTGCCTCTTTGACAGACATAGCAATAAGCCTGCAGGCATTAAATGATAAATTTAAACTTTAAGTCTTTCCTCTCATTTTTCAATAACAACTGTGAATAGTCACAAAATTTTCAGAAAACATATTGAACTCTGTAAACATATTATGATACAATATAATTGTACGGTAATAGATAACGACGTACGATAATGTAGAACATAATATGTAACTGAGGAGCAAATAAAAATGCAAAATGATAAAGTGATACAATCTGTGAGTCGATCCGTAGAAATTCTTAAATGCTTTCAAGACCATGAGGAGCTGGGGGTAACAGAAATCAGCAAAATCATGGGCCTTCATAAAAGCACAGCCTTTGGGTTGATCGCTACTCTTGAGGTACATAGGCTGTTGGAAAAGAATCAAGAAACAGGCAAATACAAATTAGGGCTGGAATTATTTAGGTTAGGGACAAGGGTAAACTCTGGCTTAAGAAATGTGGGTACTCCCTATTTAGAAAAACTAGTAAGTTTGTATGGAGAAACAGTGAACCTTGTGGTCATGGATGATACTTCTGTGATCTATCTGGAAAAGGTTGAAAGTTCACATTCCATGCGAATCTGCACAATGGTTGGAGGGCGCCTTCCTATTTATTGTACAGCAGGAGGAAAGTCGATTTTAGCCAATATTCCCAAGGCTGAAGCGGATGCTGTCATAGAGAGGATAGATTTTAAGAGATTTACCGATAACACGATATGTGACAAGGATAGGCTGCTGCAATATTTAGACCATGCAAAGAAAAAAGGATATGCAGAAGAATCTGAGGAGCTGGAGCTAGGTTTAAACTGTGTAGCAGCACCTATTTTTAATCACTTTGGTAAGGCCTTTGCTGCCATCAGTATTTCGGGGCCTACATCCAGAATGACAGAGGACTTTCATAAAAGAATCAGTGTTTCATTAATAGGATTTACCCAGGAGATATCACGACAAATGGGATATGTGAAAACTTTGATATAAATTAGAGGCAATGGAATGCCATCTAATTTACATAAAAATGATTTATAAAGGGGAGCTTGAAATGGGAAAGAAAAAAACGATTCTTGATCTTGCAGAAATGAAAGCAAAGGGAAAAAAGGCAGCTTGGATTACAGCATATGATTTCCCCATGGCATCATTTGCAGAACAAGCAGAACTAGACATGATCCTTGTAGGAGATTCGCTAGGAATGGTGGTATTGGGCTATCAAGGAACTGTACCAGTAACAATGGAAGATTGTATTTCTCACTGCAAGGCAGTAAGAAGAGGTGCGCCAAACACATTTGTCATAGGAGATATGCCCTTTGGCTCTTATCAAATATCGGATGAAGATGCTGTATCAAATGCTTGCCGCTTCTTAAAAGAAGCAGATATGGATGCAATTAAATTAGAAGGCGGTAGAAGGGTACTTAGTAAAATCAAAGCAATAAGTGATGCAGGTATCGTTGTATTTGGCCATATTGGACTAACGCCACAGAGCTCTGGACAGCAGGGTGGATTTAAGGCACAAGGAAGAGATGTGAAAAGTGCCAGAGAATTGATTGCAGATGCAATTCAAATTCAAGAAGCAGGAGCTAGAGCATTGCTATTGGAAGCAGTACCACCAGAATTGACAGAATTTATCAGCAAAAAACTAAGTATCCCTGTATATTCTATAGGTGCAGGACTTCCTTGTGATGGACAATTAATTATTTGCGGGGATATGTTAGGTATGTTCCAAGCATTTACACCTAAGTTTGTTAAGAAGTATGCCAATGTAGCTGAAGTGATTACCAATGCATTTAAAGAATATGTAGATGATGTAAAAAATGATAAGTTCCCTGAAGATAAACATGTATATCACGTAAAGGATAGCATAGAAGATTTTGAAAAAATGTTTAAAGAGTTTGAATAATAAACATATAAAATAGCTGAAATAATAAAACAACAATAACCTAAAATAGGTAAACTAATTTAGTTTGTCAGAGAGAAAAGAGATTATGTAGAATTTACACACAGGTTAAACCTGACCATGAATTCATAATCTCTTTTAAAAAAACATGAAACAGGGAGATATAAATCATTAACAATGTATAGGGCTAAATGAAATGAAGATAAGCTGACAGAGTAAGAAATAGTGCGTTAAGTGCCGTACGGATGGGAGGTTGCCATCGGACGAAAAGCCATAAAAGGCTTGCGGTACTATTTCTGCATCCACTGCCACAAAAGAGTATTCTTCTCTTTGTGTGGCATAAATAAGCCATAGAGGAGGTACTTATGAAAGATATAAGAAAAATAGTATTTTTAGGTATGTTTATTGCCATGGAAGTAATTTTGACACGTTTTATTTCGATTCAGACACCTATTGTGAGGATTGGATTCACTTTTTTACCAGTAGCCATATCTTCCATGATGTTTGGTCCTTTCCTTGGGGGCATAGCCGCAGCAGCGGCAGATATCATTGGGATGATGCTATTCCCAGCGGGAGGTGCATATTTCCCTGGGTTTACATTAACCGCTTTTCTTGGAGGCGCAATCTATGGAGTTTTTCTCTACAACAAACCAAAAACTCTTTTTCGAATCAGTATCGCAGTGATCATAATATCTATATTTGTTAATCTTGGACTAGATACAGTATGGATTTGGATGCTTACAGGGAAGGGCTATATGGCGATTTTGCCAACCAGAGTTATTAAATGTCTTGTGATGATTCCTATACAAATTTCAATGATTCAAATTGTATGGCGTTATATGGCAAGTCATTTGCATAGCTATTACAATACCGGCAATTCACATGCTTAATAAGATTTAAATAAATTTTTATGTTTAGAAAAGGGGAGTTCATATGAAAACAGATGTACAAATTGCGCAAGAAGCGAAAATGCTTCCAATAACGGAAGTTGCAAAAAAATTAGGAATTGAAGAAGATGAATTAGAACTTTATGGTAAATATAAAGCGAAAGTATCACTTGATGTGTTAAAAAGGCTGGAAGATAAACCCAGTGCAAAGCTTATTTTAGTGACAGCAATCAATCCAACACCTGCCGGAGAAGGAAAAACAACAACAAATGTGGGACTTTCAATGGGTCTTAATAAAATAGGCAAGAAAACAATAACTGCACTTAGAGAACCGTCCCTGGGACCATGCTTTGGGGTAAAAGGTGGGGCAGCAGGCGGTGGATATTCACAAGTAGTTCCTATGGATGATATAAATCTACATTTTACAGGAGATTTCCATGCAATTACATCTGCCCATAATCTATTGGCAGCATTGCTTGATAATCACCTTCATCAAGGAAATCGATTAAATATCGAACCTAAGAAGATCGTTTGGAAAAGAGTGCTGGATATGAATGACAGAGTCCTTAGAAATATCATTGTGGGGCTAGGCGGAAAAGGAGACGGGGTCACCAGACAAAGTGGCTTTGACATAACAGTGGCCTCCGAGATTATGGCAATACTATGCCTTGCTACAAGTCTTCAAGATTTGAAGGACAGACTTTCAAGAATGGTAGTAGCCTACAATAAAGATGGAAATGCAGTTACAGCAGGAGACTTAGAAGCTACAGGAGCTATGGCATTATTGCTTAAAGATGCAATAAAACCAAACCTAGTTCAAACCTTAGAAAATACACCAGCATTTATACATGGTGGACCTTTTGCGAATATTGCCCACGGATGCAACTCTGTAATGGCAACAAAAGTGGCTCTAAAGCTTGCAGATTATGTTGTGACAGAAGCGGGATTTGGTGCTGATCTTGGAGCAGAAAAATTCTTTGATATAAAATGCAGATTTGCAGGATTACATCCAGATGCAGCAGTAATCGTTGCGACAGTCAGAGCACTTAAAATGAATGGCGGAGTTCCAAAGTCCGAGCTTTCAACGGAAAATCTGAATGCCCTTGAAAAAGGAATCGCAAACCTGGAAAGGCACTTAGAAAATCTTGATAAATTTGGAGTGCCAGCAGTAGTAGCTATAAATAAGTTCCCCACAGACACAGAAGCAGAGCTTACACTTCTTAAAGAAAAGTGTGCGGCCAAAGGAGTAGAAGTGATCCTCTCAGAAGTGTTTACAAAAGGTGGAGCGGGTGGAATTGACTTAGCGAAAAAGGTGGTAGAGATTTGTGAGACTAGAAAGTCAAATTATGCACCACTCTATGATGTGAATGGAACAATTATTGAAAAGATAACAAAGATATCCACAGAAATATACAGAGCAGATGGAGTAGAATTCACAGCAGATGCAAAAAAACAAATAGCAGAAATTGAGAAGCTTGGCCTTGATAAAATGCCAATCTGTATGGCAAAAACACAGTATTCATTTTCCGACAACCCAGCATTACTAGGGGCACCTACAGGATTTAAAGTGACAGTGAAAGAAGTCAAGGTATCAGCAGGAGCAGGCTTTATCGTGGCCTTAACTGGGGATATTATGACAATGCCAGGTCTTCCAAAGATTCCTGCAGCCAATGGTATGGATATTACAGAAGACGGTGAGATCATAGGCCTATCATAAGGAGGTATAAAAAGGGAGTTGAACTGGAAAAAATGCCTTTGGGGAGGTTAGGAAGAATGATTGGTATTATGATGCAGTATCCATTGCATACGAATATGGGATCATAACCGGATATGAGAGCGGAGAATTCGGAGCAAATGACAACATAAGCAGAGAGCAGGCGATGACGATGATTGCAAGAGCGATGAAGCTTACCGGATTGAAAGTCGAACTTGCAGATAGTGAGATTGAGAAACTGCTTTTAAGCTTCACTGATGCAGAAAAATCCTTAGATTATGCAAAAGCCAATATAGCTGCCTGCGTGAAA
>JAUQXG010000347.1 GCA_030834765.1 Lutispora sp. | reverse complement strand
TTGTTGAAATAACCGACAATAAAGCAAAAGTTATGATTCAACGTAATACTGCATGTGGAAGCTGTGGAGCTTGTCAAATTGGCCAGGATAATTTGAATATGATATTATTAGCTGATAATTGTATAAATGCTAAAGTAGGTGATGAAGTAGAAATAGAATTAAAAACATCAAATTTCTTATTAGCTACAGGTATTGCATATGGAATACCTCTATTAGGTTTAATGCTAGGTATTATGGGCAGTTATTTCCTGCTTCCATTTATGGGTATTTCACCAGATAATATTCAAGGTATCGCAGCAATAATGGGAATCGTATTTTTAGTCATCTCATTTCTGCTAATTAGAGCTAATGAAAATAAAATAAGCAAATTAAAGCAATTCAAACCTGAGATATTATCATTAAATGATAATAAAAACTAATTTAATGACAACATAATTTAAATAAAGAAAGGAGACTTTTTATGAATAGTAATATTATTCAATTAAATCAAAGTAATTTTAAAGAGGAAGTAATAGATAGCAATATACCAGTAATAGTAGACTTTTGGGCACCTTGGTGTGGGCCTTGCAGAATGATTGCGCCTATTATTGAGCAACTTTCTGTGGAGCATTCACAAAAAGTTAAGTTTGCAAAACTTAATGTTGATGAAAACTCGGATTTATCAGGTAAATATGGTATAAGCAGCATACCTGCTATTCTCATGTTTAAAAGTGGTCAGAAAGTTGATGCTTTAGTTGGTGCAAGACCAAAGCAAGCATTTGACGATATGATAAAAAGAAATATCTAAGCAAAAGATTCTAAGTAACATTATCTAATGACAAAATTATAGGGAGGGCAATTGATATGGACATTAAAATAATTAAAGAACACGATTTAGAAATTGCAAATGCAATTACGGAGGAGTTACAAAGACAAAGAAATAAGATTGAGCTTATCGCATCAGAAAACTTTGTCAGCTTACCAGTGATGGAAGCTATGGGTACAGTATTAACAAACAAATACGCAGAAGGATATCCAGGTAAAAGATATTATGGAGGCTGTGAATTTGTTGATAAGGTTGAAAATATTGCTAGAGATAGATTAAAAATGATTTACGGTGCTGACCATGCAAATGTTCAACCACATTCAGGCGCAAACGCAAACATTGGCGTTTATTTTGCACTATTAAATCCAGGAGATACAGTATTAGGCATGAGTTTAGCTCATGGAGGTCACTTGACTCATGGAAGCCCTGTAAATGTTTCTGGAAAGTATTTTAACTTTGTTTCATATGGTACAAATGAAAAAGATGGACTCATCGATTATGATCAAGTAAGGGCATTAGCAAAAGAAAAACAACCTAAGCTGATTGTCGCAGGTGCAAGTGCATACCCTAGGAAAATTGATTTTAAAATTTTCAGAGAAATCGCTGATGAAGTAGGGGCATATTTTATGGTAGATATGGCGCATATAGCAGGCTTAGTTGCAGCTGGGCTACATCAAAATCCAGTTGAATATGCAGATGTAGTTACTACAACAACACATAAAACTCTTAGGGGTCCTAGAGGTGGTGCTATACTTTGCAAGAGCCAATTTGCAGCAATGATAGACAAAGCTATTTTCCCTGGAATGCAGGGAGGCCCTCTTATGCATGTGATTGCAGCAAAAGCAGTTTGCTTTAAAGAAGCGATGTCTCAAGAATTTAAAGATTATCAAATCCAAGTGGTAAAGAATGCATCTACGTTAGCACAGACATTAATGAATAATGGTATTAAATTAGTTACAGATGGGACAGATAATCATCTGATGCTTATTGATTTAAGAAACAAGAATCTCACAGGAAAAGCCATAGAAACTGAGTTAGATGAACTTGGAATTACAGTTAATAAGAATTCAATCCCTTATGACACCCAAAGTCCGTTTATCACCAGTGGAATAAGAATTGGAACTCCAGCAGTAACAACAAGAGGATTTAAAGAAGCGGAAATGATAGAGATAGCAAATATTATTACTGATGTAATTGATAAAAAGAATAACAAAGAAGCTATTATTTCAAAGATAGATGAAATATGTAAGAAACATCCTCTTTATTCACAATTATAATTTGATATACTGATAAATATTGTTATAATTAAAGTAGAAATATCTGAATGATATTTCTACTTTAATTTTTGAGGTGCATTATGGCTGTTAGTATTTTATATAAGTCCGTATTAGAAGAGTTAATAAAAAATATTAATATTGGTATACACATTGTGGATGAGTATGGCAATACAATTTTCTATAATCAAGCAATGGCAGATTTGGAAGGACTTAATGTAGGAGACGTAATGGGTAAGAATATACTCGAAATATTTCCAAGTCTTACTGCAGATACCAGCACTTTGTTTTCTGTTATTCATTCAGGGCTGCCTATTTATAATAAGTACCAAGCATACTTAAACAATCAAGGAAAACAAATTTCTACAATAAATAGCACCATACCAATTATGATTTCTAAAAATACATATGGGGCTTTAGAAATTGCAGAGGACATCACAAAGGAAAAAGAACTATCAGAAAGAGTACATTACTTACAACATGAACTTGCTACACAAGATACAGACACGGAAAGGTTAAGAGGCTTCACCTTTAGAAATTTGATAGGAACCAGTGAGAACTTTGAAAATGTAATAAGCTTTTCTAAAAAAGCTGCGATGTCATCATCTACAGTTTTAATATATGGAGAGACCGGTACTGGCAAAGAACTTTTTGCCCAAAGTATTCACAATGAAAGTTCCAGAAAACAAAAGCCATTTATTGCGCAAAACTGTGCTGCCATACCAGAAACTTTATTAGAAGGTATATTATTTGGTACCTCAAAAGGTAGTTTTACTGGTGCAGTGAGTAGGCCGGGTCTCTTCGAACAAGCAAATGGGGGGACATTGCTGTTAGATGAGATAAATTCAATGGGTTTGCAGCTACAGGCAAAGTTACTTAGAGTTCTCCAAGAAGGTTATGTAAGGAGATTGGGTGGACTTAATGATATAAGTGTAAATGTAAGAATACTAGCTACTACAAACGAAGAACCTCTGTCCACAGTTGAAAAAGGTATATTAAGAAAAGATTTATATTACAGATTAAATGTTATTTCAATTAATATTCCACCACTAAGGGAAAGAAAAAGCGATATATCATTGCTTATCGATCATTTTTTAAATAAATTCAATAGAATACTAAACAAAGATATATGGTATATATCAAACGACATCAAAGAAGCTTTTATGCATTATGACTGGCCTGGAAATGTAAGAGAACTAGAAAATATCATTGAGAGTTCTATGAATATGGTAACAAAGGGACATATCATAAAATCAGAGCACTTATCTGAAGATGCCAATAACATTTTTTTTAAACATAAAAATTTACATTATAGATTACAAGTAACAAAGGACAAGCCTTTAACTCAAACACTTGAAGATATAGAAAAAGAAATTATAGAGGATGTCCTTATAGATTCAGCCTATAATATTTCAAAGTGTTCAAGGCGACTAGGAATAAAAAGGCAAAGCCTCCAATATAAAATGAAAAAGTATGGATTCAGGATAGAAGAATAGATGGCCGCTTAGAAGAGCGGCC
>JAUQXG010000346.1 GCA_030834765.1 Lutispora sp. | reverse complement strand
GCGGAAGTACATCAGGTGCTGAATGCACATGTAAATCATATGCACCTCTAATTAAATCCTTCATAAATTTTTGTCTCCCTTCTTGCATGTAGCAAAATTGTTGAACAATATTGTTTAATAATTTGTTTTCAGTATAGCATGCAGTTATTTTATTTGTCAATTCAAATCTGAAAATTCATATAATTCCGTTATGAAGTCATAATCTCAACTTCATAGCGGAATTATAAATTGCTCTTCAAAACTCAATTATACGGCACTTTCTTCGCATCTGTCAGCTTTAATTGTTAACAAATATCTTAAGTTCAGCTTGACAAAATTTGTATACATGTTATTATTAATTTATAATATTGTTCAACAATTTATTTGATTTCAAAACATATATGCTAAATATAATGATATAGAGGAGTTTTTATGGCAAGCCAAACAATGGAAGTGTATGAATCTATAAAAAACAAGATACATAAAGGTGAATATTCTCCTTCTGAAAGCCTCCGAGAACAAGATCTATCGAATCAATATGGTGTAAGCCGCAGTACAATAAAGAAGTCTTTGCTACTGCTTGAAAAAGAAGGACTTGTTACCATTGAAATGAACAAAGGGGCCAAAGTGAGGTCTTATTCATTAAATGAAGTATTGGAATATCTGGAGTTAAGAGCGAATTTAGAAGGGTTTATTGTTCGCAGAGCTGTACCTGCTATTTCTGAAATTCAAATCTCTAAATTAGAAGAAATCCTTAAGGTTATGAAAAATCACTACGATAATAATGAGTTAGTTCAATATTCCCAGTGCAATCAAATTTTTCACCAAGTAATCTACGATGCTTGCCCAAATCACACAGCTGTAGATATGACTATCAATTTGAAAAACCAAATGCGTAAATATAATACGAAAACTATTCTTATCCCTGGTAGAAGTAGTCAATCTTATGCTGAACATTCTGCAATTTTAGAAGCAATAAAGAATCGAGATGATGAATTAGCCGAAGCACTTATGTTGCGCCATGTTAATAGTGTCCTTAAAATATTTCAAAAAAATTATTCACTTTTACTTTAATTATTTTTAATATATTTTAAGGAGTACCTCAAAATTACTTTTTAAGCAGTTTATATACTCTCTTTTGTATAGCAATAACATTTTGGCTATGACATTTATTTATTCTTTCGTTTCAATTCACAAACAAAATATCCAAAGCCTTGCACTTCAACGCTTTGGATATTATTATACCAATCCTTATTTGCTTTTCTCCATCCATACAATTCAACTGTAAATTCGAAGTCAGCTACTCTATCCGCTGAGCTAAGAGCTCGCATTTAAAATATATATCAACATTAATAAATTAATAGTCCACAGTAATCACATGAGGATCTATTTAAACTAAAACTTACATGTGAAAGTTTTAAATAACTGTCTCATTCTAATTTATATTCCATTTTCTATCATATATATTTTCCATTCCTTATTTTCTTGAATAAAATAAATATTCCAAGTCAAAGGCCAACTATCCCCTTTTACATAAACCTCCATACTTGAAATATAAGCACCATTGTCCTCATTGGTATGCCATTTTTGATGCATTGATACAAGCTTTTTATCAGTTGCCATATAGCCTTCTACCAATGTCTTGCCATCATCAAATCTAATGATGCTTGATCCATCTGGAGACTTTACATAAGAGGTTCCTTTTGCTAATTGACTTTCTATTATATTTTTATCACCTATGTATACTGCATCAATAAATTCTCTTGATAGCTTGTCGAAGTTGTTTCTATCTTCTATTGGTTCCACCTGTTTAACTTTAGTTGCAATATCTCCGCCTAAAAGAAAATAGGTGAGTACAAAAACTAAAACAAAAGCTAAACCTAATACACTTCTTTTCCAATTAATCATTTGGACTCCTTCCTGCATCCCTGCATATCATGCAGTTGCCGCATAAAATTAAATTGACAAAGACCCTGGCCCTTTTTAATACTAATAGTATTTCACTTATTGTATATATTAAACAGTTATTTTTTTTACTTTTAGTTAATATGATTAGAAAGAACGTTTCGTGTTATGTATATGAAAGAAAATAACAAGACAGAGAGGGGAGCGAAAATGTTAAATATACAAGGATTATCAGAGAAAGAAGCTTTAATCAGATTAAAGAAACATGGGACAAATGAGTTAACAAAGAAAAAAAAGATATCTCCCATTTCAATTTTCATAGGACAATTTAAAAACTTTATGACAATCGTACTGATAGCAGCAGCGGTTGTATCCTTTCTTTTAGGTGAAAAGGCAGATTCAATTACCATTATGCTGATTATCATCATCAACTCCATTTTAGGCTTTATACAAGAATATAAAGCAGAAAAATCAATTGAAGCATTAAAACAGCTTTCAGCACCTGCAGCAAAAGTCCTAAGAGAAGGAAAGATAACTCATATCAGTGCAAAATACATAGTACCCGATGACATAATAATAATAGAATCAGGCGATAGAATCCCTTGTGACTGCAAAGTTATAGAATGCCATAGTCTTATGATTGATGAATCTTTATTAACTGGTGAATCAATGGCTGTGGAAAAGAACACCTTATCTGAAAGTAGAGCTTACATGGGCACCGTTGTCACAGCAGGGAGAGGAAAGCTTCTTACTCTTTCAACTGGGATGAATACAGAAATGGGCAAAATAGCTCATATGCTTCAAGAAATAGAAGAGGATTCTACACCACTTCAGAAAAAGCTAGAACAATTAGGCCGAATACTTGTGGTTGGATGCCTTGTAATATGTGCTTTAGTATCCGTAACAGGAATTATGAGAGGTGAAGACCCTTATAGAATGCTGCTAATTGGAATAAGTCTTGCTGTTGCTGCAATACCAGAAGGACTGCCCGCTATCGTTACAATTGCTCTAGCCTTAGGTGTGCAAAGAATGTATAAATCTAATGCACTGATACGAAGACTTCCTGCAGTTGAAACTTTAGGCTGCACAAGTGTAATATGCTCAGACAAAACAGGAACACTTACGCTGAATAAAATGACTGTAAAAGAAATTTTTGCTTCAGATTATACTTGTGAAATTGGAGAAAATATATCTTCAAATGCAAAATCTCACATAGAGCTATGCTTGGAAGCCTCTTCTGCCTGCAATAATTCTGAATACATAAGCAGCAAAAAAAATGGTATCTTAGGCAAGATAGTCAAGTCTGTATCAAATAAGGAAGAAGAAATATTTAATGGAGATCCTACAGAGATTGCTATTTTAGCTGCAGCTGCTAAGGCTAATATATGGAAAGAAAATATAGATCAAAAGTATAAAAGAGTTCATGAGATCCCCTTTGATTCCACTAGAAAAAGAATGAGTGTTGTATGCAAAGATAAATCAGGTGGCTACTATGTTTTCGTAAAAGGTGCAGTAGACACCATAATCAATTTATGCAACCAATATGAAAGCAAAAGTGGCATTCAAGCGTTAACTGGTAGAAATCGTGCTGAAATACTCAATAAAAATGAACAAATGGCAATGAGAGCATTAAGAGTAATTGGTGTTGCCTATAAAAAAATGAGTAATTTTAGCAAGAGCGAAGAAATATTAGAAAGCAACCTGTGCTTTGTCGGTATGATAGGAATGATTGATCCTCCAAGGTCAGAAGCAAAATCTGCCATAGAAACCTGCAAAATAGCAGGAATAAAGCCTGTTATGATTACTGGCGACCATGCCCTGACTGCCTCTGCTATAGCAAAACAATTAGGACTTATGCAAGCAAATGATAGAGTAGTAACAGGAGAAATGCTTGAAGCAATGAGTGACAAGGAATTAGAAAAATCCTGTGACAAAATATCAGTATATGCCAGAGTATCTCCTAAGCATAAGCTTAGGATAGTCAAAGCTTTAAAGAAAAATAATCATGTGGTGGCTATGACAGGTGATGGTGTAAACGATGCTCCTGCAATAAAAGAAGCTGATATTGGAATATCAATGGGTATAAATGGGACAGATGTGGCAAAAGAAGCATCTTCCATGATACTTCTAGATGATAACTTTTCTACCATAGTAGCTGCAATAGGGGAAGGCAGAATCATTTATGATAATATAAGAAAGTTTATAAGATATTTGCTTTCCTGCAATATTGGAGAGGTGCTTACCATGTTTCTCGCTTCACTTTTTGGACTCCCAGTACCACTGATACCCCTTCAAATACTTTGGATCAATTTAGCTACTGACGGACTTCCAGCAATGGCCTTAGGAGTAGACCCTCCTGATAAGATGGCAATGTTTAGACAGCCTAGAGGAAAAAACGAAAGTATATTTTCTAAAGGCCTGACCTCTAAAATAATAATCAGAGGCCTCGTAATCGGTTTTGGAACACTTTGTGTTTACTCTTTGATGTTGTATTTAACCTACGATGATATTGTCAAAGCAAGAACCTGTGCATTTGCTTCATTGGTGCTTTCGCAGCTTTTCTTCGTGTTTGAATGCAGATCAGAAACAAAGTCAATATTCCAAATAAATCCACTGACAAATCTATACTTACTGGCAGCGGTACTTTGTTCTTTGGTTTTATTATTAATCGTAATCTACATACCTTTCCTACAGTTAATATTTGAAACAGTAGCACTATCCACAATAGAATGGATCATCATTGTACTTATGTCAATTATCTGGACTCTAATCTCATCAATCGGGATGCGCTTATCAAGAAAGTTGTAAATATAAGCGAGGCTCTGGGGGTTTTGTATCGGAGTATATGGCAACCCAGGCAGGCTAAAGATAAATTTATACGCTCAATAAATATTGCTTTTGCAAATACCTAAGGCTTGGCAACTAAG
>JAUQXG010000345.1 GCA_030834765.1 Lutispora sp. | reverse complement strand
TTTTTGGTTATCTGAACCTATCCATGCAGGAAAGCCTAAATCAGAAGTTTGTAAAAATAAAGCAAGTGGTAAATTCTTATGAGATAAGCTCACCATCTTGCTTCTTAGACTTCCACCTAAAGCTTCATCATATAATGCTGCTTCATGAGCAGTCATTGCCATATACATACCTTGAAAGGTCATATATGCTATAGGTTCTAAAAGTACCTTATAATCACCACTTATAAGATTTTCATATTTCATTCCTGTAAGGCTTGAGATTAGTCTTAGTGCATATTCCGAACAAAAATACCTTTTAGTTGCTTCAATATTTATATGATAATTACTTGAGCCTATTATTCTAGGCATAGGCTGTGAAGGCTTATAATATACGTAGCCGTTTATTCTTGGAGTTAACGAAACACCATTTTTATAATCAATTTTGCTTTTCTTCCCAAAGTGAGCAAGAGTAGATGGCTGATTGTTATTTGAAAAATCAATAGGTGTAGTAACAGGCATTTTATCGCTATTTCTTATTACAGTAACTCTAACTCCATCATTTCCAGCATTCCAAAAGTTTTGATTTGTACCACTTCCCATACCTCCTCCACCGCCATCGAAGTTTCCACTTCCTTCAGCAAAAGCACTTTTAGGTACTGAAGTAATAATTAACATTATACAAAGTAAAAAAGCTGTAATTTTTTTCATTGAGACACCTCCAAAATAAAAAAGAGCACAGCTTTACTCGCCATACTCTCTGAAATAATTGACATTTATTTTAATCCATTGTACCTACTTGCTTATTAACATCACCAGTAGAGTTTACACTTTCGCCTTTATTAGCACCACCATCTTCAACCCAGCCGAAACCAGGGAAGTAAACTTGTCCTTTACTATTTTTCTCTCCTGACTGTGGAGTTTGTGTTTGTGTCTGTGGCTTTGTCTCTTTAGCTGTATAAGTAGGAACTTTGTTTTTATCTGTTAAACTGTCAGTAGTTTTAGGTTTTTCTTTGGGTGGTTCTGGCTTAGGAGCCTTCTCCTTTTGAATTACTACCTGTGATTTTGAAACTTCAGTTTGAGTAACTTTAGGAACTGGTATGCTATTTGTATCTGTTGTATTTTCTTTTTTCTCTATTTCTGGTACTGCTACTTGCTGAGGTTCTTCATTTTTACTTTCATCTTCTGTAACAGTTATGATTTCTGACTTGTTTGCTAAAGCAGGTACATCCTTAATATTTTGTGTTTTTGTAATTAATGAAATAATAGAGCCTGCAGCAACCAAGCTTACAACTAAACATGCAGAAATTAAAATATTTTTCTTTAACTTTAAATCTAATTTTTTCATTACACATTACCCCCTCAAATTTTTTAAGATAGCGATGTTTTTTACGCTTGTTAAAAAATAAACATATTTTGCTTAAAATGTCTATATATTTTTGAAAACTTTATAGATGTAAATTGTGGAAATCCTAAAACTTCGGTGTATATCCTGAAACTACTTTTAAATTTATCTCCAATGGAGGTACTTTATCAAAGCCAAATCCTATCGGAACTTCAAGAAGTATAAATGCTTCTGCTTGAAACCTTTGATTACCACTTGTATCCGTTGGAGCTAAAGCAGTATTTGTTACATTTACTTTTAAATATGATACTTTAAATTCTGATTTCCCATTAGATGCTTTAACATAGTAGCTTCCTTCTTTTTTAAGACCAAGCAAGTTACTCAGCTCTGAATATATATCTCCATTATCTAGTTTGCTTTCCCACTTATTATCTGACGTTAAATAGTATCCTCCGCTGTAACCTTCTCTAAGTCCATTGTAGACTTCATCATAGTTTGAAGCTGCAACAGAAATAATGGAAGCTTCCAGTGCATCACGAACACCTTTAGCAATCATTTGAATCCTTAAATACTCTGATATTCCACTAAATATGATAATTAAAGACATTACAATAGCACAGGCAAGCGGAAGTGCATTTCCTTTTTTCTCTTTCAATAACCCTTTTATTTTTATCACTTCCAATAAACTTCACTCCTTCCTGTCGCCTTTGAGGTAAGTTCAATAGGAAAAGATCCAAAACTAAAAAATCCTATATCAACTGTTTTAGTTGCAGTTACAGTAATATCATCATTTAGCTGGACTTTATTAGTACCACTTATATAATCTGCCTCCCAAACTAGCTTAACATCAATTCCTGTTTGCTCTTTTAGTTTTAAATTTCTCTCTGCTACTTCACTTCCTATCCTTCCTGAGACTTCAGCTTCTCTTAAAATCTCATTAGCATAACTATTAAGCTGACTTTTAGCTATAAAAACAGGAAATACTTTTACTGCAAAGGCTATGACCAGCATAGCTGAAATAACAATAACAACAGTATCAATGTATCCTTCACCCCGTTTGCATTTAAGTATATTCTTCACCATTGCACCCCCTTAAAACATATTTCCAAGAGTCTTAACTATCTCAACTCCCATTACTGTAAGATACATAAATATAAAGCACATAAGCATTGCAAAGGAGTATTTTCTTATTTTTCCTGGCTGCTTTGCTGCTATTGTTTTAAGTCTTTGAAGTTCTAACTGCTTTAAATCGTGAGAGAGCATTTGAAAATATACAACTCCATCATCACCACGAAGAACACTTATAAGACCTCTAACAATTTCCGATAAAACTGAGCTTCCAAGTCTTGTTTCAAAACGAGTTAAAGCAGCTTCATAGCTTCCTGACTTCATATCCGCAACAGTAATTTCAAACTCTCTTTTCATACTTCTTCCTGCACTTTGCTTATATCTTTCAAGTATTGATAATACATCTCTTGTTGCCTTTAGCTCCTGCACAAGAGTTGAAGTAAACCTTGGAAGCTCGTATTCTATTTCTTCTCTTTGCTTTTTAACTGCTTCATCTGCCTTTTTTATTTCTTTAAAATAAACTGCTATTGAAAGAAATAAAACTAAAGGACTTATTATAGGTAAAATAAATAAAGCAGGTATTATAATTAAAAATACAATACCTGCCTTTACAAAAGCCTGTGCTATATATGTTTCTGGAGATAAATTAATTTCTGCTGACTTTAGACTTGCTATCATCTTCCCTTTTTTATAATCATTAAGCTTTATAAATTTAGATAGCTTAGTTGATAACTCTAAAACAAATATATCAGCATTTTTAACTTTTTTTCTTTCTCTTTTGCTAACCTTTAAAATTGCTTTGCAAGCTTTATAACTTGGAAGTTTAAATAAATCTGCCATTATCATAAAGGCTCCAAAGGAAAATAAACATATAAAAACAAATAATATACCTAGCAACTTCTCACCTCCACTTAATCTTTCTTTATTTGTCTATATTCAACTGGCTTAGTAATCTTTATTACGGCTGACAAAGACACAAAGATAACTAAAGCACATATTGCAAGAATTGCTTTTCCTATGGCTGTAAACATCAAGGTATGATACCAAGACTTATTTAGAAAATACATAAGCGGTATGTTTCCTACTAGAAGTAAAGTCATGGTTATAAATTCCTTCATAGGTTCATACAGAAGGTAGTCTAGCTCAGCACTTAC
>JAUQXG010000344.1 GCA_030834765.1 Lutispora sp. | reverse complement strand
ATATAGAGAATAATTATGCGCCTAAATATATTACTATTAGAGGTAAAGGGCCAACAATAGAAAAGCTTAAAAAAGAAGCAAAAGGCTGTGATAAAATCTTTCTTGCAACTGACCCTGATCGCGAAGGAGAAGCGATTTCATGGCATTTGGCGAATATATTGGGTATAGATACAAATAAGGCCTGCAGAATTGAATTTAATGAAATTACTAAAACAGCAGTTACTAGCGCAATAAAAAAGCCTAGAAAGCTTAATCTTGATTTAATTGATGCTCAACAAGCAAGAAGAGTACTTGATAGATTAGTAGGTTATAAGATTAGCCCACTTTTGTGGAAAAAGATAAGAAAGGGCTTAAGTGCGGGAAGAGTACAGTCTGTTTCCGTTAGGCTGATTTGCGATAGAGAAGAAGAAATAGTTTCGTTTATTCCTGAAGAATATTGGACGTTGAATGCAAAATTAATAGATAGCAATTCGCAGAATACTTTTGAGGCCAAGTTTTATGGAACTCAAAGCAAAAAAATAGATATAAACTCAAAAGAGCAGGTTGATAGAATAATTAGTGATTTGAATAAAGATGAGTTTAAAGTGTCTAAAGTTAAGAGGGGTGAGAAAAAGCGCAACGCGCCATTACCTTTTACTACAAGTACACTTCAGCAAGAAGCAAATAAGAAACTTGGATTTACCACGAAGAAAACCATGATGCTTGCACAGCAACTTTATGAGGGGATTGATATAAAAGGAGAGGGAACTGTTGGATTAGTTACATATATCAGAACTGATTCAACTAGGCTTTCAGAAGAAGCTAAAAATGACTTGGGAAAATATATAGAGGAAAGATTCGGTAAAGAATATAAAAATGATGAAGTAAAACAAGCAAAGGCGGATAAAAAGGTACAAGATGCCCATGAGGCAATCAGACCTACATATCTATACAAAGAACCATCAACATTAGTAGATTCATTAGAAAAAGATCAGCTTAAGCTCTACAAACTAATCTGGGATAGATTTGTTTCCAGTCAAATGAATCCTGCCATTTATGATTCTGTTACAGTTGATATTGTTTCTGGAGATTATTTATTCAAAGCTACCGGTAGTATATTAAAGTTTCCAGGATTTTTGCTTATATATAAAGATGGTAAGGATTCAGAAGACGATCATAAAGATGTGCTGTTGCCCCACTTAGAAGAGGATCAGAAGCTTGATTTAAAGAAAATTGAATCAAAACAACATTTTACAGAGGCACCGCCAAGGTATACAGAGGCAACTCTTGTTAAGGCTCTCGAAGAGAAAGGTATAGGCAGACCGAGCACCTACTCACCTACTATTTCTACAATATTAGCTAGAGGGTATGTAATCAAAGATAAAAAAATGTTTATTCCAACTGAACTGGGGATAAAAGTAACTGCACTGCTAAAAGAGTTCTTTCCTGATATTGTAAATGCTGAGTTTACAGCAATCATGGAAAATAAGCTTGATAATATAGAAGATGGGGAAAAAGATTGGATAAAGATCATTGATGAATTCTACAAACCATTTGAAATCACTTTAATAAATGCTGAAGAAAAAATAGGCAAGATTGAAATACAAGATGAAATAAGCGATGTTATTTGCGAATTTTGTGGACGAAACATGGTTATAAAACAAGGTCGCTATGGCAAGTTTTTAGCTTGTCCGGGATTTCCTGGATGTAAAAATGCTAAGCCTATAGTTCAAAGCACAGGAATAAAATGCCCAAAGTGTGAAGGAGAAATCATTCAAAGAAAAACAAAAAAAGGTAGAACTTTTTATGGGTGCAGCAAGTATCCAGAATGTGACTTTGTAACATGGGATGAGCCTGTAAATGAGAAATGCCCACAATGTGAAAATAATCTTACCAAAAATAATGGAAAGAATATTATTAAATATAAATGTATGAATGAAAATTGTGGTTTTGAGCGGACAGATAAGGAGAAGGTGTAAGATGTTAGAAAATCAAGTGAATATTATAGGAGCAGGACTTGCTGGCTGTGAAGCTGCTTGGCAACTGGCAAATAGGGGCGTAAAAGTAAAACTTTTTGAGATGAGACCTTATGTTTCTTCTCCAGCTCACCACACAGAAAACTTTGCTGAGCTTGTATGCAGCAATTCACTAAGAGCCGCCAATATTGAGAATGCAGTAGGTCTTTTAAAAGAAGAAATGAGAAAACTTAATTCGCTTATTATGGAATGTGCTGATGCTACTGCTATACCAGCAGGCGGTGCTCTTGCTGTAGATAGAGAAAATTTTTCATCAATGATCACACAAAGAATTCTTTCAAATAGTAATATTGAAGTTGTTAGAACAGAAGTAACTGAAATTCCAGATAATGAATATGTAATCATTGCAAGTGGGCCACTAACATCGCAAAAATTGAGTTCTGCAATCAGCAAGATGATGAATGAAGAATATCTTTATTTTTATGATGCGGCTGCCCCTATTGTCACATATGAGTCGCTAAATACCGAAAAAGTTTTTAAGGCTTCGAGGTATGATAAAGGCGAGAGCGATTATATCAATTGTCCCATGAATGAAGAGGAATACAATGCTTTTTATAATGAGTTGATTCATGCAGAGCTAGCCCCCATAAAAGAATTTGAGAAGGAATCCGTTTTTGAAGGATGTATGCCTGTTGAAACTA
>JAUQXG010000343.1 GCA_030834765.1 Lutispora sp. | reverse complement strand
CTAACATGGTATTCCCTCTCCACATTCTCAAAAGTAATAAAACTCATAGATTTTCTCCCTCTATTCAAATATAGCAAAATAAAATTGAAATATATCAGCCATTAAAAAGGCTTGGAGCGGAGAGGTGCTCTTCATGTCGAGCACCTCTCTGTTATTTCAACTTAATTAATAATTATATTTGAAATAAATTATGTGGTAAGAGGAAATTTATTAAGAAATATTAAGAATGGAAATGTGATAGACGAGGAGGTTTGATTCTTAGTTTATTTTTATTTGTGATATAATAACGAATAAAGAAACAGAAAGGAATTGATGCTATGTTAGATATTCTTAAAACCAGAAGAAGCATTAGAAAGTTTCAGGATAAAGAGATAGAAAAAGAAAAAATTGATTCCATTCTAAAAGCTGCTTTACTGTCTCCTTCTTCTAGAAGCAGGAGGCCTTGGGAGTTCGTCTTAGTAAGAGATAAAGAAGCGCTAAAAATACTTTCGCAAAGTAGAGAGCATGGATCTGAATTATTGGAAGGAGCCCCACTTTGCATTGTAGTTTTGGCAGATCAGGAAGCTTGTGATGTTTGGATTGAAGATGCTTCTATCGCTTCAATTATTATGCAATTGACTGCTCATTCATTGGGGCTGGGCTCTTGCTGGGTACAGATTCGTGAGAGACTAGATAAAGATAATAAAAAATCAGAAGATTATATTAAGAAATTTTTAGAAATACCTCAAAAATATAGTGTAGAATGCATGATAGCTGTAGGCTATCCAGATGAAGTGAAACAGCCTTATAATGAAGAGAATTTACCATATAATAAGATTCACTTTGAAAAATATTAGAAGATACAAACATAGATATGAAAGATTAATCTTATGTATCATACATAAAAAGGTTGTAATAAAAGCCTTTAATAAAACCAAGAAAAGCCGAATAAAATCTTAATGATTTTATTCGGCTTTTCTTATTGCATTATATTGATATAAATCAATTCGAAAATTTATAAAAATTATTATTGACAAGCATAATTATACAGTATATATTATATATATGCATTAAGGGAGATTGAAGTCATGCGAAAAAGTATATAGTTATTTATGTTTATGTATAAAGATGTAAATAGGGTTTTGCTGATAAGGGGGGTGAAGTGGTGAAAACCATAAAAATGAAATACGGAATAGAAGAAATGAATGTAGAAATTCGTGAAAATAATTTTCTGGGTTTCATACAGAGTAAGGGAATGGCAGATGAAAAATCAGAAGACCAAGTTATTTTGGAAGCACTGGAGAACCCGATTGGAAGTAAAAGGCTAAAAGATATTATTAAGCCTGAAAAAACCGTTTGCATTATCATATCAGATATTACTAGGGCATGGCAGAAGATGAGTACTTATCTTCCATATATAGTTGAAGAGCTAAATAGCATAGGAATGAAAGATGAAAATATTACTTTTCTTTGTGCAACTGGCTCTCATAGATATCAAACGAAGGAAGAGCATAAAACTCTCCTAGGAGAAAAGCTTGCTAGTCGATTTGAAGTGATTGATCATGATTGCAAAGATAAAAAGAATTTAATAAATATAGGTACTACAAGTTTTGGTACTCCTGTCATAATTAATAAAACTGCTTTTGAAAGTGATTATATTATTTTGACTGGTGCAATTGTATTTCATGATTTAGCTGGTTGGGGAGGCGGTAAAAAGTCAATCTTACCAGGTATATGTGCTTATGAGAGTATTATGGCCAACCATAAATTATCATTAAACCCTCATGGGGGAGAAGGAATGAATTCTTTTGTACGATGTGGAAATGTAGTAAATAATCCTGTTCACATAGATATGATGGAAGCTGCAGCCTTAGTAAAACCTATATTTCTATTTAATGTAATTATTGATGAGAAGGGAAATATCAGTAAAGCTGTGGCTGGGGATTATATAAAAGCTCATGAAGTAGGAAGGCAGAAAGTAGATGAAGCAGACAGCATTTACTTAAAAGAAAAAGCAGATATAGTGATAGCTTCAGCAGGGGGATTTCCAAAGGATATTGATTTATATCAAGCATCAAAAGCTTTAATCAATGCAAAGGAAGCTGTAAAAAAGAATGGAGTTATTATACTTTTAGCTGAGTGCATTGAGGGATTTGGAGGCGAAGAAGTACAACGGATGATTGATAGCTTCAGTGAAAATTGCAGTAGAGAGAAAGCTGTTAGAGAAGATTTTTCTATAGCAAGATATACTGGATACTTAATTGCTGAGATTGCACAAAATTTTAATGTAATTGTGGTATCTTCTTTGAATCCAGAGTTGCTGAAGAATGCAAATATAAAAGCTGCTTCTAGTGTGAATGAAGCACTGGACATTGCCCTGCAGCAAAAGGGGAATGGTGCTAAGGTTTATTTTATGCCTTGTGGTGCAAATACACTACCTAGAATATATTAAGATTTAATGAG
>JAUQXG010000342.1 GCA_030834765.1 Lutispora sp. | reverse complement strand
TGGGGCAATAGTATATTTACGATCATTTTTAATAAAGTAGTTTTGCCGCAGCCATTATCACCCAATAAGGCAGCTTTTTCCCCAAAACGGATATGCAAACTTGCATTATTTAAAATAACTTTTTCTTCAAATTTTTTATTTCCATCCATAAGCCTTATGACATCTTTGCCTGAGCGGCTTCCTAAGCTGAAATTCATATTCATGCTTTCATCATCAGGGTTTGGTCTATTTATTCTTTCAATTTTATCAAGCCTTTTTTGCATACTGGCAGATCGTTTATAAAATTTTTCATTACCACTTCTATTTCCCCAATCTCTCAAGGTTTTAATAGAATCTTCCAGGCCTTTAATCTTTTTTTGCTGATCATAAAAGGCTTCTTCTTGAAGCAAGAGGTCTCTTTCTTTTTGCTCCAGAAAACTTGAATAGTTACCTATATATGTTTTACTAATCATGTTTTCAATTTCTATTACTTTGCTTACAGTTTTATCAAGGAAGTATCTGTCATGAGATACCATAAGCACAGCTCCTTTATAAGCTTTTAAGAAATCTTCAAGCCATTCTATGGACTTTAGGTCAAGATGATTTGAAGGCTCGTCTAAAAGCAATATATCTGGATTTTGAAGAAGAAGCTTTGCCAGCAATATGGTAGTTTTTTCTCCCCCACTTAATGTATTAAATGTCCTAACCTTAAAGCTTTCTGAAATATTTAGTCCAGAGCAAACCTTGCTAAGCTTTTCTTCTAATTCATAGCCTCCAAGCTGTTCAAAGCTTTTTTGCAGCATAGTGTAGTTATTTAAAATTTTATCTAATTCTATTCCTGTGGTACTAGACATTGCAGCTTCTAGCTTATTCATATTTCGTTGCAGCTCATACTGAGCTTCAAAAGCTGTGTTTAAAACATCTACGACTTTAAAACCGTCATCATAGCTTGGAAGCTGGTCTACATAGCCTAAGTTAGATCCTTTTTTTATATGGATGGAACCTGTATATTCACCTTCAATACCTAATATAAGCTTTAAAACTGTGCTTTTCCCACAGCCATTCCTGCCAACGATACCTGCCTTTTCTCCTTCTTGTATATCAAAGGAGATGTTTTCTAACACCTGATTTGCTCCATAGAACTTTTTTATATTATTTAATGCTAATGCAATCATTTACAAAAATCCTCCTCAGTGAAATGTATTTTATTTTTTAACTTACAAATTATTAGTGTGAAAATAGGTATCATAGCCAAAGCAATTATGCCAAAGGTTTTGTAAAGGCCAAGGCTTTCTCCTAAGAATCCAGCGAAAGGGAAGAAAAAGATCATGGACATGCTGTAAACTAAGGAATTAAAGGATAATATAGTAGCCCTGTGCTGTGACTCAATAAAGGAATTGATATAGTCGCTAAAAATAGGACCTGAAAAACCGTTGACTATGGCACTTAAGGTAAAAGCTAATATGGAGACATATCCCGTAGTGAAAGCTAAACCCACTAGGGCTAAGACATCTATAAAAGGAAGCAATATGATTATCTTGCCAACTTTTAATTTGTTTTGTATGGCATAAGCATATTTTGCAAATATGGCACTTACGATACCATTACAAGCAAATATGATAGCTATTTGGGTTTTTGAAAAATGCATGTTCTCAAAATGCTTCTGACCATAGAAAAATATGGTAGCATCTATTGTTGAGATAAATGCATATAGCAGTATAAATAAGAGAACAATTCTTTTTGCATTTAACACTCCTATACTTTCCTTAACTTGTTTCAGTAAAGTGTACTTTTTTTCTTTTTCTCGCTCTATAGGGGGTTCTTTATAATAAGAAGCCACGCTCAAAGCACACATATCAATGCATACAGCTAGTATATAGGCATATATAAATCTGATATCAGAGAGTATTCCCCCGAAAAGTATTGCCATTGTCTGTGCTATTTCGATGAAAAAGGAAATACTTCCATAAATTTTGTTATATTCTCCCTCTCGGTCTAACTGCTTTAAGCTATCATATATCATGGACTCCGCAGAGCCAGAGTTCAAGTTAAAGGATAAAGCAGAAATTACAAAGGATATAGCAAAGCCAAAGAAGCTATTGGAAAATATCATTAGAAGGGCAGAAACTGCACTGAGTACTCTGCCAACAATGATGCTGAACTTTCTTCCCCATATATCTGCGATTGCTCCAGTTGGCATCTCAAATAGAAAACCAGTAATATGAAATATAGATTCTAACATCCCAATTTCAATAAGGTTTAAACCCTTATGACTCAAATAAAGTACCCATATAGCAGAAGTAATATTGAAGCTCATTAAAAAATTGTATATATAGCTTATTTTTATGTTTTTTATCATTGCAAACACCTTCCTGCAGCTATGCTGCAATAAATTAAATTGAAAAGCGAATATTATTACTTACAAAAAATGAAATAAGCCGAATAAATCTTATCTTTGATTTACTGGCTTATGGGAGTGTGTGACCAAATTTAAAAAGCGCTATGGCATAAAACCATAGCGCTTATAGTACAAATCTATCTAAGAATATTACCTAGCGAATTACAATGGTTTTATACATGCAGTTTTTCTAAAAAAGGACATACTTCTCCCGTTGAATAGAGAAAATCCGTTTTTTGAAAGTGAGCTGCTAAAAACCATGTATCTCATCATTAAATTCCTTCCTGCAATATGCTGCATAAAATGAAATTGAAAAGGCAATTGCCTTACTTTAAAATATCAGCTATATATTAACATATAGAAAAGCTTCTTGCAATAGAAACAAGCAAATTATTTCCAGTGCTTTGTGATGAATTCATCTCTCCCAGATATTGCTCTGTCCTCTTTATATTCTTTAGGACTTTTTGTTGAAAAGTTTTGATGATATTCCTCAGCAGTATAAAAGCTAGTCAAGGGGCGAATTTCTGTCACTAGAGTTTTATTAAATTTTCCAGATTCCTCAAGGACTGATTTTGACTTTTCTGCAATGGATCTTTGCTCTTCATCATGATAGAAT